>JAJAYX010000146.1 GCA_026785985.1 Rudanella sp.
AGTTTTATGGGTACGTCATCGACGGCTTTTTCAACAACGTGGCCGAGGTGCAGGCCGCTCCTGCGCAGCCCGGCATTAACAAAAGTTCGGATGCTACGGCCCAGCGGTCCGTGGGACGCTGGCGGTATAAAGACATCGACGAAAATGGCGTCATCAATGCCAATGACCGCACGTTTATCGGTAGCCCGCACCCCAAGTTTCAGATGGGTTACAACCTCGATGCCGCCTGGCGCAACTTCGATTTGAATATGTTTTTCTTCTGGAATTATGGCAACCAGATTTATAACAACACCAAGTGGTGGACCGACATGAATGGTGCCTTTGCGGGGAATCGTTCCAGGAAGATGCTGTATGATAGCTGGACACCCGAAAACCCAAATGCCAGTCTGCCCAAACTCGACGTTAACGACAACGTCACCAGCAGTGTCCCCAACAGCTATTACGTCGAGTCGGGGTCTTACTTCCGGGCCAAGACCGTACAATTGGGCTACACGCTGCCCACCGGGCTACTCAGCCGGTTGAGCGTAAGCCGCTGCCGGGTGTACCTACAGGCGCAGAACCTGTTCACGATTACCAACTATACCGGACCGGACCCCGACCTGCTCGACGTGGGGCGGGGCGATATTGGCCTGGGCGTTGACCACGGGCGTATCCCTAACCCCCTGCAACTGCTGGGCGGCCTGAACTTAACCTTTTAATGCGCAACAGCATCATGAAACAGACTATAACAGTACTTACCCTTTCAATGGTTTTGCTGGGTAGCAACGCCTGCAAAGACGATTTTCTCGACCGCCAGCCCATCGGTGTGTTCAGTGAAGAGGCCCTCAAAACCCGGGCTGGTGTCAACGGTATTCTGGTTGGCGCCTATGCGGGTCTGAACGGAGCCATGTACGGCAACGGGTCAAGTGCCGGGGCCGACGTCAACTCATTTTCGAACTGGGTTTTCGGGGGAATTACCTCCGACGATGCCCAAAAGGGAGCCGACGTAGGGGGCAGCCGTTCCGACATCGAACGCTACGAGGTGACACCCGCCAGCACCAAACTCGATGACCGGTGGCGGTTTTGCTATGACGGCATCGCCCGCTGTAACGATGTGATTCGCCTGACGCCCCAGGTGGCGGGACTGACCGATACCGAAATCAAAAACCTGACTGGCCAGGCCCGTACGCTGCGGGCGTTGTATTATTTTCACGGTACCATCATCTTCGGTCGACTGCCCTGGGTTGACGAAAACACGACCGACTACCGGCAACCCAATGAGCGGGTATTGTGGAAAGAAATGGAAACCGATCTGCAATACGCCTACACCAACCTGCCCGAAACGTTTACGGAAACCGGACGGGTAAACAAGTGGGCTGCCGGGGTACTGCTGGCCAAAGTCTATCTGTTTCAGAAGAAGTGGGCCGAGGCCAAATCGGTACTTGATGCCGTTATCGCCAATGGACGTACCACCAAAGGACTGAAATACGCCCTCTTCGCCCGTTATCACGATAATTTTCGGGTTACCACGCAGGGCGGGAGTGCGGATACCGAAGTGGTGCTGGACGCCAACTATTCGGCCAACGACAACAGCCGGGGCTTTAACGGCGGGCTGGGCTAAAACCTGAACCTTCCGCACGGAGGACTCACGACCCAACCCGGGGGTTGCTGCGGCTATTTTCAACCCTCACAGGACTTAGTCAACGCCCACCGTACCGATGCCAGCGGATTGCCCCTGCCCGACAGCTACAACCAGTTTGAGGTTAAGAACGATCAGGGCGTAGAAAGCAACCAGCCATTTACGCCCGACGCGGGCAACCTCGATCCCCGGCTCGACTGGTCGGTGGGTCGGCGGGGTATTCCGTATCTGGACTGGGGCATGCACCCGGGTAAATCATGGGTTCGCGACCAGAATTATGCCGGGTCGTTTTCACCCAAAAAGAATGTGTACTACAAAGTTGACGAGATGACTGGACTGGTTGATCCGGACCGTCGGACGTCGGCCAATAACTTCCGCATCATCCGGTTTGCCGAGGTGCTGCTGATGGCCGCTGAAACTGAGATTGAGCTGGGTAATCTTGAAAAGGCCCGTGAGTATGTCAATCAGATTCGACGCCGGGCGGCCAACCCCGATGGCTTTGTAAAACTGCCCGATGGCAAACCAGCCGCCAACTACGTGATTGCCGAGTACAAAAGTCCCTGGAGCGGCAAAGATGCAGCCCTGACAGCGTTGCGGTTTGAGCGTCGGCTGGAGCTGGGCATGGAAGGCCAACGCTTCTTCGACCTGGTGCGCTGGGGTATCGCCAAAGACGTATTGAACCGCTACCTGGCGTATGAAGTGACGAAGCGGTCGAACCTGCGGGGAGCCACGTTCAAAGATTTCAATGTCGTGTTTCCGGTGCCGCAACGTCAGCTTGACGCCACAAAACGACCGGATGGTACACTCACGCTAAGTCAGAATCCGGGGTACTAAACGGCCATCGTAACTATTCATGTTTCTGATGGCTGGCAGATTTATAGCTCAACGTAGCGATTGAGTCAGCATAACAATCGGAAGAAGAAAGCCGCGTTCAGATTCGTCTGACGCGGCTTTGTGATATCGATACGTCCGTATCCTAAATCAGGCAACCAAGCTATACCGACCCGGCGCAACTCGAATGCGACTTTGTCGAGGGGCTGTTTAGAGGGGTTGATCTTAATTCGACCAGATAATCAATGTGTTACGAAATCAGGGCTTCATAAATTCAAGTTTGAAATGCAACAAATTGGGTAGAAAAGATAGATTTGAGGTGTTCTTTAGGCGTGGAATAGTTCAATTTCTTGCGGGGACGTTCATTGATCCGCTCCTGGTAGGTTTTTATAGAGTTTATGGAGACGTAGTAGAACTGAAAATAGGACTGTACCAAGAAAGCTTGTCTTGATACTGCTCCCACCAACTATCCGCAAATGATAGCTGGCTTTTAACCTGGTCAAAGCCTTCCTGAAAATACTTGACTAAGTCATCCCGTTGTTTGACAAATTGGGTTCGATTAACCCAACGCTTGGTGCTTTTCCACACCTTTTCATCGCACCGATTTCTATGGGTTATGCAAGGGCTGGCTTATAATTTTTGTCATATTTTTGGCCCCGGCGTACAACGGCACAAACCCGGTGGATGAGTTTGTTGCGAACCGCATTTAAGACCAACATTGTGTGCTTGCCCTCGCCGAGTTTGCGTAAGTAGTAGTCCTGAAGATCGCCTTTCACCTGAATGGCCGACATAGTGCGGCACGGGCCGCCCCGCCATGTGGAGCAGCGATTTTAGCCGTTTTCGGTCGGACGGCCGATGCCGCTTGGTGGCTCACCTTTGTCTTGCCGGCAGCGGCCGACCGTCCGTATGCTACTGCCAGAGCGGTGTTCA
>JAJAYX010000147.1 GCA_026785985.1 Rudanella sp.
GGCCGCGGGCCGGTTGGCCACGTTCGAGTACATCGAGGGCTGACGGTCCGCCGCTGCGGTATAATCGTCGGCGGAAACATTGAAGCTTGAATTATCAGACCCCTACTCGACAAGAATCTTATTTTTACATCTCCCCGATGGCTGTCTGAGAAAAATCTCCAGTGTACTGTTGCAAGCCCAACCGTCATGTTCCAGGCATAGAGAAATCAGCGCAGTTTAAAGTAAGGGGCTGGCATTGGAAGTTGGCACCATAGGATATTTAGATGGAACAAACTTAAAGGCATAGGCTCTCCTCGAACTTTGAACCGCTGCTTCTCCCTACTCGTCCCTAAACGGCTCGGTCGCTTGGTGGCTCATAGAAAATCAGCCGGTTTCGCAACCACGTTACCTGCTCTTGCAAGCTTTCCAAGCGTTCCAGCAAATGCACGATCAGGTCCAAATCATCGACGTGAATGTCTAATTCCTGGCGCAACCGGATTAGTTTTTCCAACTGCCCCAATTGATCGGGCTGAAGATAAACTGACTGCTCTACGAGGGTTGTTTCAATCAAACCGCGCTGCTCGAGCGAGTTCACAAAATCGACCTCAACCCGGTGGTACGCACAAAATTCGCTGACAAGGATTAACTCTTGGGCTGGCATACGCTCATTCAAATTATAGGGTAGCTAATTTCTGGAATAATTCTTTCTGTTCATCCGTCAGATTGGTCGGTAGTCTAATTTGCCACTGTACGTAGAGGTCACCAAACGATCCCTCTTCCTTGTAGCGGGGAAAGCCTTTACCCGGCAACCGTACGGTGCCGTCCGGCTGAGTCCCGGCGGGTACGCTGACCTTCAGTTGCCCATTCAGGGTTTCAATAATTTTCTTTCCGCCCAGCACCGCCGTATACAAGTCAAGTTCTTCGGTGACATACAAATTATTTCCCTTCCGTCGGTAGCGCTCATCTTCGGCAATCACGAAGGTGATGTACAAATCACCCTTGGGACCACCATTCACACCCGGTGCGCCGTAGCCGGCCAGCTTTATTTTTTGTCCATTCTCAATGCCTGCCGGAACGGTAATGCGGATGGTCTTGCCATCGACAGTCAGCGTTTGCGTGTGGGTGCTATAAACGTCGCTCAGACTCTGTTTCAACTCGGCTTGGTAATCCTGCCCCCTGAACACGGTCTC
Source organism: Rudanella sp. (assembly GCA_026785985.1). Classification (GTDB taxonomy): domain Bacteria; phylum Bacteroidota; class Bacteroidia; order Cytophagales; family Spirosomataceae; genus Rudanella. The sequence continues at coordinate 1,170 of JAJAYX010000147.1, forward strand.
ACGCTGACCGCTACCCGGCTGACCAAACATGGAGGCAAAGAAGGCCGAAAAATCGCCTTCTTTGAAGTCCCCCGAAAACGTACTCCCTTCGTCCGTTTGGTGAGGATGCGGTTGCTGGCGTTGCTGTCTGGCTTGTTCAAAACTTTCGGCATGCTGCCAGTCTTTACCGTATTGGTCGTATTTCTTCCGCTTCTGCGGATCGCTAAGTACCTCGTTGGCTTCGTTAAGCTGCTGAAATTTTTTATTGGCCTCCAGATCATTGGGATTCAGATCAGGGTGGTGCTTCCGGGCCAGTTTACGATACGCTTTTTTGATGTCTTCCGGGGAGGCATCTTTGGCTATACCCAGGATGCTGTAGTAATCAATGAAATCCATACGGAATAATACGGTTGTCTTTCAAGATAAGTACTCGGACATATTCAATTAAAATTTACCTGGTACTTTTTGCCGAACTCAGACCAAATAACATTCAAAGCCGCTTTTAAAGTAGTCAAGTCTGCGTAATCCCCTGGTTTGAGCCAACGCTGTTTGACTTTTAACCATAATCGTTCAATACGATTTAAGTGGGGACTATAAGCAGGAAGGAAAAAAAATGTATAAACCTGCTGCTTCCCACTCGTCTAAACAGGCTTTTAACGCACTCGAATGATGGATGCGTGCATTGTCCAAAACAAGTACAGTTGGCTTAGTTAGGCTTGCTCGCCAACGGGTAATGGCTTCGATTAAAAAATCAGCCTTGATACTGCCTTCTTTAGAAAACGTATGCAATTCATCGCCCGACGACTTCATAAAATCCAACACGTTAATTTGCTTACCACGCTGAGGTAGAATGCGAATCATTTCATTTGGAAACTGCCAGCCATAGGGCACATTCAAGTTCAATGAAAAGCCAGCTTCATCCCCAAAATAAAGATCAATATATTATTGATTATCAATGTTGTACAAATCCATTAGCCGATCAAGATTGTCAGCATATTCGACGGAATCTTATCCAGCTTTTTAAGCATTTACGCCAGCGTTTCCAACGAGCCTTACCAAACTTTTTAAAAAACGTCTTAACGTTCTTTCTGAAAAGTTTTTGTTTAGTTCGGTTTTCAATTCCTCTCGAACAGCTTTAAGATGTTGTGGGTTTTGCTGTACTTTTGCTTTAACAGAATCTAAATCAGTTGGTACCAAAATGGATTTGCGCCCTTGTCCAGCTTGATTTCTTAAACCGACAATTCCTAAATTAGTCCAAGCACTAAACCAATTGCCGATAGTGGCATGAGTAACATCGAACAAGGTTCTCAGCGTAGCCATATCCTGGCCTTGGTGACTCAATAAAAGTGCGTGACAACGTTGTCTAAACTGATGATGGCTACTATTTGGTAGCCTTGTTCGAGCGTATTTACCTCTTCAGGGGCTAACTTAATATATCGTTTTTGTCTCATACAGCAAAAATAAGATAAACAAACGAATTGTCAAACAATAATGTTCAAGTACTTAGTCAATAATGAATTTTAAAATCTCCATTGAAAGCGAACCAAGGCGGGTGCATTTCTTTTTGTCGCATGATATAATGTTTACTTATTGATTGGTTATCTGTTAACATTCCATTACCTTTTTCAGTAGATAACCTCTTCCCCCCCCCCTCTCTACAACCATGCTGACCGAAGACGAACTCGTGGCCCTTACCCGCCAACGATACCGCAAACTCTATAACCTCCAGCAAACCAACTCTTTCTGCGAACATGAAAAACAGTTCGAGGACATCTGGATGGACCTGGGACGAGAAGTACTCCAGCAAACCATCTCGCAACCACCCGAAGACCGGCGCAAAAAAA
>JAJAYX010000148.1 GCA_026785985.1 Rudanella sp.
ATGCCGAACCTGCCGACCGTTGGATAAATTAACTAACTTCGGTATTTTTCAAAGGTTGATGATTTCGTCCTATGCCTGATTTATCCGTCATCATTTTAACTCATAACGAGGAAAAACACATTGGCCGCTGCCTCGACAGCCTGCGACCGATAACGGATAAAGTCTTTATTGTGGACTCGTTCTCCACCGACAGAACCGTCGAAATTGCCCGTGCGATGGGGGCTGCCGTGGTGCAAAACCCCTGGAATACCTACGCCACGCAATTCAACTACGGCATTCAGCATACCCCTCACCAAACCACCTGGCTCATGCGGATGGATGCCGATGAGTATGTGTTGCCCGAACTGGCCGAGGAAATCCGGAACCGCCTGCCAACCCTCCCCGACTCAACGAGTGGGGTGTATGTGAAACGTCGGGTGATGTTCATGGATCGCTGGATTCGGCACGGGGGCTACTACCCCATCTGGCTCCTGCGGCTCTGGCGACGCGGACAGGGCATTTGCGAGCAAACCTGGATGGATGAGCATATTAAACTATCTGCTGGTGAGCCGGTTAATTTCGATAACGACATTGTTGATCATAACCTGAACGACCTGACCTGGTGGACCCAAAAGCACAATCAGTATGCCATTCGGGAGGTGATTGACCTGTTGAATATTCGGCATAATTTTGATCAGACCGTGCGGGTTGACCCCAAACTGTCGGGGTCGCAGGAGCAGCGCAAACGCTACCTCAAAGAGCGATATGCCAGGCTACCCCTGTTCACGCGGCCCGTAATGTATTTTTTGTATCGGTATTTTATACGGTTAGGGTTTCTGGATGGCCGTCGCGGATTTGTGTGGCACTTTTTGCAGGGCCTTTGGTATCGGTTCCTGGTGGATGCCAAACTAATGGAAGTGATTCGGAAAACGGGGCATGACCGCGAGGCCATTATTGAGTATTTCAAAACAGCGCATGGAAAAGACCTTCGAGCCGGTGTCCGATAAACAGGGCAAAACCGACCTGTCGCGTTTCAACAACGACTGGTACAAGCCCGGCGCTTCCCGCCTGAAAGTGCTGGCGTGGTTTCTGCTAAACCCACTACTCATCAATACTTATTTGCCTCTTCCGGTGGGCCTGAAGTTGAGCGTATTACGCATGTTCGGCGCTAAAATCGGGAAAGGAGTAATGGTAAAACCGGGTGTAAATATCAAGTACCCCTGGTTGCTTAATGTGGGCAACTTCGTCTGGATTGGCGAAAAAGTCTGGATCGACAATTTGTCGATGGTGAGCATTGGCAACAACGCCTGTGTGTCGCAGGGAGCCATGCTGCTGACGGGCAACCACGATTACCGCCGATCAACATTCGACTTAGTAACCAAGCCCATTCACCTGGGCGATGGGGTCTGGATTGGTGCTCAATCGGTGGTTTGTCCGGGTATTACCTGCCACTCGCATTCGGTGCTGGCGGTGGGGTCGATGGTTACCCGCGATATGGAACCGTATGGAATTTATCAGGGAAACCCGGCAGTATGGGTGCGTAAACGAACGATTTCAACGTGAAAGTTTCGATTATAACAGTGGTCTATAATGGGGTGGAGACCATCCGAGATTGTATCGAATCGGTACTGGGGCAAACCCACCCGGAACTCGAATACATTATTGTCGATGGAGGATCGACCGACGGCACCGTGGAATTGGTAAAAACTTATGGTGACCGTGTTGCCCGATTTGTGTCAGAATCCGACAAAGGGCTATACGATGCCATGAATAAGGGCATCGGGCTGGCAACGGGTGAAGTGATCGGTTTTTTGAACGCCGACGATTTTTATAGGCACAAAGATGTGGTCAAACACATTGTTGAACGGTTTCTGCAAACGGGAGTTGATGGGGTTTACAGCGACATAGTGTATGTGGATCGCAATGACCTCAAGAAAGTGAAGCGGTATTGGTTTTCTGGTCTCTATAAATACGGCGATTTCTTGTGGGGGTGGATGCCGGGGCACCTGTCATTCTTTGCCCGCAAACGGATTTACGAGCAGTATGGTGGGTTTCGGCTCGATCTGAAGAGTGCGGCTGACTATGAATTGATGCTTCGATTCATTCATAAACACCGGATTTCGCTGGATTATCTACACGAAACCACCATTGTGATGCGGGAAGGTGGTATAAGCAATGCCAACTTCGGGAACCGAATACGAGCTAACCGGGAAGATCGGCTGGCGTGGGAACTAAATGGATTGAAACCGTATTTTTTTACGCTTACGTTGAAGCCATTGCGTAAACTAATCCAGTTAGTACATCGGGAACGGCAACCTTCAGGCTGACCGTTCGATCAGTATTATCGTGTTAACACACATTTTGCTTGCATATTCTTCAAATAATGTAATTTTCGCCCCTGTTTGCCTGCAAGCAGACTGTGGCACACTTTTCGTGTCCAGTTTAGCCGTAACGCTTAGTTTACAACAGTAGCGTCTCATTGGCACTTTTAAAGAAATAAAAACCCATGAACCTCGACTTATTAATTTGTTATTTGCAAAACAAATTTCACGATGAAATATTCACGATCGGGCTATATCAATGCCTTCTGTCGTTTCTCGTGGCCTGTTTTGTGGCTGTAGTGTCTATTCCGGTTGTTATCAAAATCTCGGAATTGAAGGGCTTAATGGAAAAAACCGGCGAACGCCGGTCACACACAACCCCCACGCCAACGTTTGGGGGCATTGCCATTTTTGCGGCTGTACTCATTAGTTATTTCCTGTGGCCAAGCATTGATCAGACCGACATTTATCGTACCAATCTTTCTATAGTTGGTATGACAATACTTTTTTTTGTTGGTATCAAAGACGACCTCGTTGGCGTTGACCCCAACAAAAAGATTTTCTTCCAGGTATTGCCCGCCCTGATCCTGATTTTCTTCGGCGATTTGAAAGTCGATTACCTGTACGGCATCATGGGCTTTCACCATGTTGAAGAAATTTTCAGTATTCTGCTCACCTGCTTCATTTTCATCGCCATCACCAACGCCATCAACCTGATCGACGGTATCGACGGTTTAGCGGGCGGTATTGCAACCATTGCCTGCGTCAGCTTCGGAGGCTGGTTTCTGCTGACCAATCATTTTGCTATGGCTTGTATGGCGTTCACGTTGGCTGGCGCGCTGGTGGGTTTTTTACGGTTCAATTTCTCTAAAACCAGCAAGATTTTCATGGGCGATACGGGGTCTATGATTCTGGGCTTCATGCTATCGTTTTTTGCCGTTCGCTTTGTCAACCTGAACATCTCGTTTCGCTTCGACCCAACGGCTTTTTTCAATGCGCCCATCATTGCCATTGTCATCCTGATTATCCCGATTTTCGATACGCTGCGGGTCTTTGTCGTGCGGATTCTGGCGGGTCGGTCACCATTTTCTGCCGACCGGAACCACATGCACCATATTCTGTTAGACAACGGGTTTTCGCATATTACAGCCACTACTATCCTGTGTAGCTTGTCGGTACTGAACATTATTCTGTTTTTTATGCTCCATCGCAACATCACCAATACCCAATCGCTGCTGATTTTGTGTGTGTTGTCAGCGCTGTATATGATTGCTAGTTTTTTGCTGAAAATGCGGGCTGTTTATGTCACTACGCACCCCCGTCGCCGTCGGGCGGCCCTTCGTCGGGCCTTTCAAAACGCACTTGAGGGTCGGAACAAACGAAAGTTAATCGACTATTTGTAGAGTCATACAGACACCACAAAAAAGGGCCGTATTCTGAAGAATACGGCCCTTTTTTGTGGTGAAACCTAATAAGGGGTCTTTTTCACGTTTGTCCGCTATGAAGTAGGCTATGATTTCCGCTTATCTATAAATAATGCCGTTTATCCCAGACTTGTATTTCAGAAGATTAAACATTTAGATAATTGTCTAAATGTTTAATCTTACGCTGATGAATGCCCTCTTTAAAGCCCTGAATGACCCCACCCGTCGGCAGATGCTGGACCTGTTGCGCGGGGGCGATCTAACCGCCGGTGAAATCGCCGACCGTTTCGACATGACTAAGCCCAGCATCTCGCACCACCTCGATCTGCTTCGGCAAGCAGGTCTGGTCGAATCAACCAAGCAGGGGCAGTTTATCATCTACACCCTGAACACCTCTGTCCTCGACGAACTTCTCGGCTGGCTTATGGGCCTCGGACACCAGCAACCCCAGCAAACGACACCCACAGAAACGCCCAAAACCTGATTTTCCAATGACGTCTCACTCAATCGCCCGAACACCAGTTCAGGCATCACCCAACTACTCAATTTTTCCGATGAAATCGACTAACAAACCCCTCGACTGGCTGATTATAGCCGTTCTGATTGCACCATTTCTGTATGCCGCCCTGGTGTGGGACCAACTTCCCGCGAGCATCGCCACTCACTTCGATCTGGAGGGTCGCGTGAATGGCACCC
>JAJAYX010000149.1 GCA_026785985.1 Rudanella sp.
AATATTCCCGAGAGTACAGGCAGAACTGAGGGTAATGTACTGCTCCACACCTATGCGACCCACATTGGACGAACAGCCGCGTCCTCCCCGAAACCGGACAAAAGCCCGCTCAAAGGTACGTTGCACAAACCGGATGGGAGTCGTGGCTTCCCAATGTGAAATGGCCTGCGTCACTAAATCCGGGTAAGGAACCGAAGGGTCGATCTGATAGATGACCGTTCTGTTAGGCCATTTCGCCGATGCGCGGGCGCGTCCTGTTGTTTGTGGCTGTGGCAACAACTCACCGGACAGATCGTGGGGGTGAAACACCATGTCTCCATCCATAATAGCCTCGCCATTAAGCGATTGATACTGAACTTCGCTGTTAAGCCAGTAGCCTTTTAACCAAGGGCCTGTTTGCCCCGGATAGGCTTGTTCGGTGTGAACAGACTCCCTCAGTTGTGGAGTCAGCGAGTTCGTTTGATCAGGTGGCGTACAGCTCACCACATAGCTTAGCACGGCTACCGCGCTAAGTCTATAAATTTTACTTTTCATATAGTTGGGTTATTTGTGTACTTTCAAGTCAATAATACCGACTCTTTCTATAAAACTCAGATATGATACTTTTAGGTTTAACATATGAGTTAACGGTTTAACATATGCAAATAATCTTTGCGATATTGTTGGGATTGAAGACCATTAGACAAATAGTATGCCGTTTCCAGCCAATACAGGCTTTTTTTAAAATAAGGTTCGTGTGTAATTTTTTATGATAATAAAGTCAACAGATAAAAAATTAGCCATAATAATTAGGCAGACTTCGTACTTTCTGGCAACTTTATCCCCGTAAAAGGCAATAACCGATAATCATGTCAACAACGAAGCTTATTCCCCGTACAGGTTCGGCTCAGGAGCCACCACTGCTCATTAAAACGCTGCTGGCGCAGTCGCTTAAATTTGAACCCACTCGCGAGATCGTTTATCGGGATTTGTTTAGAATGAATTTATACACCTTCAATAGTCGGGTTCGGCAGGTGGCCAACATGCTGGGGCAGTTGGGTATTGATGCGGGCGACACAGTTGCAGTGCTCGATTGGGACAGTCACCGTTATTTAGAGTGCTTTTTTGGGGTGCCCGGCATCGGAGCCATTCTCCACACGATTAACGTCCGGCTTTCGCCCGCCCAGATTCTCTATACCATGAATCACGCCGAAGACACCATTGTGCTGGTTCATGAGGATTTTCTGCCTATCATCGACGCGCTGAAATCACAGCTAACAACAGTCAAAACCTACGTCGTTATCAGCGATAAAGCCTACACCGATCCGGCCAGTATTGTGGTGCCCGATGGTTTCGCAGGTGAGTATGAGTCGTTGTTAGCCAGGCAGTCCGATCAGTATGAGTTTCCCGATTGGGATGAAAATAGCTGGGCAACAACGTTTTACACCACCGGCACCACCGGCAATCCAAAGGGCGTTTATTTCTCGCAACGACAATTGTTTCTGCACAGCATGGGGCTGATGGCGCTCACCTCGGCCTATGAAGCGGTGCCGTTCAAAGCCTCGCAGGATGTGTATATGCCCATTACGCCCATGTTCCACGTTCATGCCTGGGGATTTCCGTTTTTGGCCACCATGCTCTCGGCCAAGCAGGTGTATCCGGGTCGCTATGAGCCGGAAATGCTGCTTAAACTAATTCTGAAAGAAGGGGTTACGTTCTCGCATTGCGTGCCGACCATCATGAGTATGCTGGTGAATAGTCCGGCAGCCAAACAGTTTCAGGCGCAATTGAGCCGCTGGAAAGTGATCATTGGCGGGTCAGCTCTGACCAAAGGACTGGCCAAAGCAGCCTCCGACCTCGGCATCGAGCTATTCCAGGGATATGGCATGTCGGAGACGGCCCCCATGATGAGCCTAACCTACATGAACGAAGCGGAACGTAAATTATCGCCCGACGATCAGGTGGAGTACCGCACCCGCGCCGGGCGGGTTGCGCCATTTGTGGACATGCGGTTGATGGACGACGACGGAAATTTTGTGCCGCACGATGGCCACTCACTGGGCGAAGTGGTAGCACGTGGGCCGTGGATGACGCAAGGTTACTACAAAGAACCTGCACGGGGCGAAGAACTCTGGCGCGGAGGTTGGCTCCACACGGGCGACGTGGCGAGCATCACGCCCGACAACTGGGTGCTGATTGCCGACCGTACCAAAGACGTAATCAAAACGGGGGGCGAATGGATCTCGTCGCTCGAAATCGAAGACTTGCTTTCCCAGCAGGAAGGCGTGGGCGAAGCCGCCGTGGTGGGACTTCCCAACGAGAAATGGGGTGAACGGCCCTACGCGCTCATTGTGGCCAAAGCAGGAGCCAACCCCTCGCCCGATGCTATTCGGGCGGCCCTGCAAGCCAAAGCCGAACGGGGTGAACTCAACAAATGGTACGTACCTGACCGGGTAGTGCTTGTTCCCGAAATCCCGAAAACGAGTGTCGGCAAACTCGACAAGAAACGGATTCGGATTGAAATGAAAGATCTGTTGTTAGGATGATCCGCATTGGTTTGCTTTCCGATACGCACAGCTACCTCGACGAGAGCCTGTTAACGCATTTCGACACCTGCGACGAACTCTGGCACGCAGGCGACGTGGGTGCGCCCGACGTGGTGGAACGGCTTCGTGTGCGCTGGCCCATGCGGGTGGTGTGTGGCAACATCGACGCAAAAACCTACGATTGGCCCCCGCACCTACGCTTTGAACTCGAAGGTTTCGACATCTGGATGACGCACATTGGCGGAACACCCCCAAAATATAACCCGGCTGTGCGGTCAACACTGCAAAAAAATCCACCTGACATTTTTGTTTGTGGGCATTCCCACATTCTGAAAGTGGCCCGCGACCCGGTGTTGCGGGGTCACACCACCGAACGGATTCTGTTCATGAATCCCGGCGCGGCTGGCCGAACGGGGTTCCATCAAATGAGAACTTGCCTGCGGTTCACGCTGGATGCCGGGCAGATTCGGAATATGCAGGTAATTGAATTAGGGAAGAAGTAAAAAAAGAAAAAGCCCGCTTTTGGCGGGCTTTTTCTTTGTGTCGTGTGACAGAGATTACGCTTTCTTCACGTTCTCTGCGCTAAGACCTTTACGGCCTTCAACTACCTCGAAACTCACGATGTCATTCTCGCCAATCTGGTCGATGAGACCTGTTGCATGTACGAATACGTCAGGACCACCTGCGTCGGGCGTGATGAAACCATACCCTTTTGACTCGTTGTAAAACTTAACTTTCCCGGTCTGTGCCATTAGAAATTAACCTGTTAATTAAAAAAACTTGTACTTAAACCATATAACAGACCCAACGCCATTCCTGTTCGTTTTGCCACTCAAACCGGGAATTATTTATTCCTTTTGCTGATCAACAAAGCCGCCCAACTGAGGTGCTTCGTCTGTTTAGTGCGGTAAAGTACTGATTTTTAAACCGAACTATCACAATTAATAAAAAAAAAGTTAAGAAATAATTTTCTCAAACAGGAATTAGCTCGAATCTGACCCCCTTTTGTCTCTCTTTTTGAGAAAATGCCGCCTTGGGGCGGATATTCAAGGTTTGAAATAATTGGGCATCGGCATCTACGTCGGGGTTGGGCGTGGTTAATAATTTATCGCCGGCAAAAATCGAATTAGCCCCGGCCAGAAAACAAAGGGCCTGTTCCTCAGTATTCATACGAATCCGCCCTGCCGAAAGCCGCACCATAGCGGTGGGCATGATGATGCGGGCGGTAGCAATCATCCGAACCATTCCCCAGACCGACACCCGTTCCTGGTCTTCGAGCGGAGTACCCTCCACAGGCACCAGCGCGTTCACCGGCACCGACTCCGGGTGTTGCGGCAACGTGGCCAGGGTAAGCAACATTCCGATCCGGTCGTTGTGCGATTCGCCCATGCCAATGATGCCTCCCGAACAAACTGAAATACCCGCCTGCCGAACGTGCCCGAGGGTATCCAAACGGTCGTCGTAGGTGCGGGTACTGATAATGTCACCGTAGAATTCTTTGCTCGTGTCGAGGTTGTGATTGTAGGCATACAAGCCCGCATCTTTCAGCTTTTGCGCCTGACTATCCGTGAGCATTCCCAGCGTACAGCACACCTCAAGCCCCATCTGATTTACACCCCGAACCATGTCAAGCACTTTATCGAAGTCGCGGTTGTCGCGGACTTCACGCCAGGCAGCCCCCATGCAAAACCGAGAACTCCCGGATTCTTTGGCGCGATTGGCTGCGTCTAAGACTTCGTCTACGTCCATCAGCTTATGCACTTTCACATGGGTATGGTAGCGGGCGGCCTGCGGGCAATAGGCACAGTCTTCGGGGCAACCGCCGGTTTTCACCGAAAGCAGGGTACAAACCTGCACTTCCTGCGGGTCGTGGTGTTGCCGGTGAACGGTGGCAGCCTGGTAAATCAAATCCAGAACAGGTACGTTATAAATAGCCGTTATTTCGGCGCGGGTCCAGTCGGTGCGGAGCATCGGGGAAATGAATAATGGGCCGGGCAGGCGACCCTGAATGAGCAATGGATAATGCGTGGATTTTTCATTGCCCAAAGATAGGGGGCTTAGTTTATTGGGCCAAATTAGCTGGCGCGCAACTCGGCTACGCCAACACCCGAATCGGCGGCACCATAGTACACCAATATGATGCCATCGGGTTGTTGCACCCAGCCGTTGGAGAACACCACGTTGGGGAAGAAGCCTTCACGCTCCCAGGGCAGGTCGGGGGTGAGCAGCGGAACTGTGGTGCGGGCCAGGATGCGGCTCGGATTGTGGCGGTCGAGCAGGGCCAGGCGAAGCCCGTAGCCGTGGGTGGGGTTTGAGCCGTGATAACACACCAACCAGCCTTCGTCGGTGAGAATTGGCTCTGGCCCGGCCCCAATTTTGAGCGACTCCCAGATGTTTTGAGTCGGGCCGAACAGAAACTGGTGCTTTCCCCAATGCACCCCATCCACCGACTCCGCCAGCCATACTGAGGGTTTGCCGATGTCGGAAACCATCGGCCGGTGCAGCATCAGGTATTTGTTGTTGATGCGGTTGGGGAAGATTGCCACATCTTTATTGGGGGGGGCCAATACCAGACCAACCCGTTCAACCGTC
>JAJAYX010000150.1 GCA_026785985.1 Rudanella sp.
GTTGACGCCGTTCAGTTTTATTCGCTGCCATGTTATTTGATACCGACCAAATAGGCGATGAGTCTTATTTCTTGGACGAAGTCTTGCCCGCTTTCCGGCGAATGACTTCACCCACGAAGCGGATACCTTTGCCTTTGTATGGCTCAACCTTGCGGAGTGAGCGGATTTTAGCAGCTACGTCGCCGATCAATTGCTTGTCGATACCTTCCAGGATAACCTTTGGGTTCTGGCCTTTTTCGGTAATAGCTGTTACTTTGATTTCACCCGGAACCGCCACAAATACGTTGTCCGAGTAGCCGAGTTGCAGTTCAAGTACGTTGTTGGCAACCGTGGCTTTGTAGCCTACACCGACAATTTCCATTTCGGTCTTGTAGCCGGTGCTTACACCAACCACCATGTTGTTCATCAAGGCACGATACAAACCGTGAAGTGCTTTATGACGCTTCTGGTCAGTAGGGCGAGACACCTGAATGTTGCCTTCTTCAACGGCCACCGAAATATCGGGATCGACCGTTTGCGAGAGCGAGCCTTTCGGTCCCTTCACCGTTACGATGTTGCCATTGTCGATGGAAAACGTAACGCCACTGGGCAGAGCGATTGGTTTTTTACCTACGCGAGACATTGTTCTTCAATGGATTAATAAACGTAACACAATACTTCACCACCTACGTTCATCGTTTTGGCTTCTTTGTCGGTCATTACACCTTTAGAAGTCGATACGATGGCAACACCTAAGCCGTTCAAAATACGCGGCAGGTTGTCGGCACCCCGATACTGACGAAGACCGGGGCGGCTGATGCGCTGGAGGTCAACGATGGCGGGTTGCTTCGTCACGGCGTTATACTTCAAAGCGATCTTAATCACTCCTTGTGGGCCGTTGTCGTCAAACTTGTAATTCTGAATGAACCCTTTGTCAAACAGAACTTTTGTGATTTCTTTCTTTATGTTGGATGCAGGGATCTCCACAATCCGGTGCTTGGCACGGATAGCGTTTCTGATGCGGGTCAGATAGTCTGCAATTGGATCTGTGTTCATCTTCCTCGTGTATAAGAGTTAGCAACTACCAGCTTGACTTCGTTACGCCCGGAATCTTGCCTGCACTGGCCATTTCGCGGAATGTTACCCGTGAAATACCAAACTTGCGCATGTAGCCTCTGGGGCGGCCTGTTAGTTTGCAACGGTTGTGCAACCGAACAGGTGATGCATTGCGGGGCAGCTTGTCTAAACCAGCATAATCGCCTGCTGCTTTGAGAGCCGCCCGCTTGGTGGCATACTTGGCCACTGTTGCTTCACGCTTCCGCTCCCGTGCTTTGATTGATTCTTTTGCCATGTCTTTGTGCGTTATAGCTTATTTCTTGCTGCTGGCAAATGGCATTCCGAGGGCCTTGAGCAACTCATAACTCTCGTTGTCTGAGTTAGCTGTCGTTACGAACGTAATGTCCATTCCCGAAATACGCGATACCTTATCGATACTGATCTCCGGGAAGATGATCTGCTCCTGCACACCAAACGTGTAGTTGCCCCGACCGTCGAACCCTTTATCGCTGATGCCTTTGAAGTCCCGAACGCGGGGCAGAGCAACTGCCGTCAAACGATCCAGAAATTCGTACATCTTATCGCCACGGAGCGTCACTTTCGCGCCGATTGGCATTCCCTCCCGAAGCTTGAAGTTCGAAACGGCTTTCTTAGAGATGGTTGGAACAGCTTTCTGACCTGTGATCTGAGTCAGTTCTTCCACTCCTACATCCACTAATTTCTTATCTGCAACGGCGGCTCCAATTCCCTTGTTGACGACAATTTTGCTCAGTCGCGGTACTTGCATAACCGACTTATACTGAAACTTGTCTTTCAACTGGGCGACCACCTCATTGAGATATTTCTCTTTTAGTCTTGGCGTTGCCACTTTCTTGACTCGTTTAATGGTGATTAACTACCAGACCGATTAAATAAATTTGTCGGTCTTCTTCGAGTACCGCTGTAACTTACCGTTCTCATTCACCCGGCGACCTGTGCGCGTCGGCTGTTTGGTGGCGGGGTCGATCAACATCAAATTGCTGATGTGAACCGTTCCTTCCGTCTGAAGTAAGCTCCCTTGCGGGCTTTGTGCGGTTGGTTTGATGTGCTTGGTGATCATGGCGACCCCCTCAATTTTAGCACGCTCTTTTTCAACCAGCACTTCCGTTACTAGTCCCTGCTTACCTTTTGAGTTACCAGCGATCACCACAACGGTATCACCCGTTTTGATGTGAAATTTTGCTTTCTTCTTTTCCATCTTACAGTACTTCCGGGGCTAAAGAAACGATCTTCATAAATTGCTTCTCACGCAGTTCGCGGGCAACAGGCCCAAAAATGCGGGTGCCGCGTGGCTCGTCGTTATTATTAAGTAAAACGGCGGCATTGTCTTCAAACCGGATATACGAACCGTCTTTCCGGCGTATTTCCTTTTTAGTCCGAACCACAACAGCTTTCGATACCGTTCCCTTTTTCATGTTGCTCGACGGGAGAGCCTGCTTCACGGTAACAACGATTTTGTCGCCTACCGATGCATATCGCTTGCCCGTACCGCCCAGCACGCGGATAACCAGTACCTCTTTGGCACCACTGTTA
>JAJAYX010000151.1 GCA_026785985.1 Rudanella sp.
CCCGGCTTCGGAGGCCGAGTTTTTAGACATTGCCCCAGAATTTCCCGGAAAATTGGAATATCACAACGGTGAAATTATAGCGATGAGTTTAGCAACCGCCCTTCACGAACTGATAGTTTTTAATATCAGCCGCCTACTGGCCAACTATTTCTTTGACAAAGATTTTCTACCTACCAGTAGCAATGCCGGGTTGCAGATTCTCCGGCCCGATGGAAGCTACTATCAGCCTGATTTGATGGTGACGCAGGGGCAGTGGCTATTCAAAAAAGGCTCCCGTTGCATCATCACTAACCCCTACTTGCTGATTGAGGTACTTTCTAAATCGACAATGAAGTACGACAAAGAAGACAAACTGCCGGCTTACAAAGATGTTCCATCCCTGCAATACGTCGTGTATGTTGGGCAAGACCGCCCTTACGTATCGGTTTATGAGCGAACCAACCAACCCAATACCTGGCTCGTTACCGACTACAAAACCCTCGACAGCACGGCCCGCTTAGGCGATTTGAACCTGCCCTTGAACGAGATTTACCATAAAATTACGTTTTAATGAGCCAATTTACCAGTCTCCCTCCCCGCCGTCAGGAGCAATTGATGGCGTTTAACCGCCTGCTAACGATTATGGACGAGTTGCGCGAACAGTGCCCCTGGGATCGCAAACAAACCCTCGAAAGCCTGCGCCACCTCACCATCGAAGAAACCTACGAACTCTCCGACGCTATTCTGGAAAGCAACCTCCCGGAAATAAAAAAAGAACTCGGCGACCTTCAATTACACCTGATTTTCTACGCTAAAATTGCCTCCGAACGCGGCACCGACAACGGGAACGCCGGGTTCGATATGGACGATGTGCTACACGCCATTTCGGAGAAACTCATTAGCCGCCACCCGCACATTTATGCCAATGCCAGGGGCGAATTGGTGAAAGCCGATACCGAACAACAGGTGAAAGCCAATTGGGAGCAATTAAAGTTGAAAGAAGGCAACAAATCCGTTCTGGGTGGGGTGCCGGGATCATTGCCTGCGCTGGTGAAAGCTATGCGAATTCAGGAAAAAGCGCGGGGTGCGGGTTTCGATTGGGAAGAGAAACAGCAGGTTTGGGAGAAAGTTGAAGAGGAAATGCAGGAGTTCAAAAGCGAATTCAACGTTGATAAAGGCGAAGCCATCGACAGTCAGAAGGCCGAAGCTGAACTTGGCGATTTGTTATTTTCACTGGTTAATTATGCCCGTTTTATCGACATTAACCCCGAAACAGCCCTCGAACGAACCAACAAAAAGTTCATCAAGCGGTTTCAGTATCTGGAAGAACGCGCCAAAGCCAACGGGCAGCAACTCCACAACATGACTCTGGCCGAAATGGATGTGTATTGGAACGAAGCCAAACAAGTATGAAAATTGCCTTTATCACCGATCTCCATATTGCCGCCGAGGGCGAAACCCCACAGGGTGTCGACGTGCGGGCTAATTTCCTGAAAACACTCGATTTTGTGCGGACCATGAAACCGGCCTGCTTAGTGCTGGGGGGCGACCTCTGCTATGACACCGGTAACCGGGCTGTCTATCAATGGCTTCGGGAACAATTGCTCGACTTGCCCTGCGCCTGGTTTGTGATTCCGGGCAACCACGACGACTCGGTGATGATGGCCGAAGAATTCAGCCTGACGCACCACCTGCACGGCACCGAACTCTATTTTGCCAGCCCCCTCGAAGGTTATCCGGCCATTTTCCTTGATTCCTCGAAAGCCCAGTTTTCTCCTGCACAATGGCAGTGGTTAGGCGACGAACTGAAAGCCATCCACCACAATGTACTGATATTTTGCCACTACCCGGTGTTGCCCGCCAGCTCAGAATTTATGGATACCAAATATCCGTTCCGCCAAACCGAACAATGGCTCGAACTCACCAGCAGCCTCCCGTGCCAGATGCACGTCGTCAGCGGTCACTATCATACCGATACGGTGGCCCTTCGGGGCAACACCAGTGTGCTCGTTACGCCTTCGACCTATATCCAGCTTGATCCCGGAACACCGGGCATCAGCTTAATAAAAACCCCGCCAGCCGTGCGCGAAATCAACGTCACGCCAAACGGTGTAACAAGTCGGGTGCATTATGTATGACCTACCGAGACGAATAGTTGGGGGCTTCTTTCGAAATCTGAATATCGTGGGGGTGGCTTTCTTTGACACCCGCCGTGGTGATTCTCACGAATTTAGCTTTCTTAAGGGCCTCAATATCAGCCGCTCCACAATAGCCCATACCCGCTTTCAGGCCACCCACCATCTGATAAATAATCTCGGATAAACGGCCTTTGTAGGGCACACGGCCCACAATACCTTCGGGAACAAGTTTCTTGATATCGTCCTCGGCATCCTGAAAATAGCGGTCTTTCGAGCCATCTTCCATCGCTTCAACCGACCCCATACCCCGGTACGATTTGAACCGGCGACCTTCGTTTAGCACTACTTCGCCGGGGGCTTCCTCAGTACCCGCCAACAGCGACCCAATCATCACGGTGCTGGCTCCGCCCGCAATGGCTTTGGTGATGTCGCCGGAATAGCGAATGCCACCGTCGGCAACAATCGGAACGCCTGTGCCTTCCAATGCTTTAGCAGCTTCGTAAACGGCGGTGAGCTGGGGCATTCCAATCCCGGCAATGATCCGGGTTGTGCAGATGCTGCCCGGCCCCACACCCACTTTCACGGCATCGGCACCGGCATCGGCTAAAGCTTTGGCCCCCTCGCCGGTGGCCACGTTACCCTCTATCACATCGAGGTTGGGGAATTGAGCTTTGATACTCCGAACGGCATCCAGAACACCCTTCGAGTGACCATGTGCCGTATCGACACTGATTACATCGACACCCGCTTTCACCAGTGCTTCGATCCGCTTAATCAGGTCGGGCGTAACACCCACTGCGGCACCCACCCGCAAGCGACCCTGTGGATCTTTGCAGGCGTTGGGGTGGCTTTTTTTCTTGATAATGTCTTTATACGTAATCAGACCCACCAACTGGTAGTTGGCGTTTACGATGGGCAACTTCTCGATTTTGAACTCCTGCAAAATTCCCTCCGCTTCTTCGAGCGTAAGCCCTTCACGAGCCGTTATGAGGTTCTCTTTGGTCATTATATCGATCACCGACCGGCTCATATCGCGCTGAAAACGGAGGTCGCGGTTCGTCAGAATACCCACCAGCACGTTTGTCTCATCGATTACCGGGATACCGCCGATCTTGAACTCTCGCATGATTTTGTGGGCATCACCGAGGGTTGCCGTTTGCGGCAGCGTGATGGGGTCGATAATCATGCCGCTTTCGGACCGCTTCACTTTGCGGACCTGCTCGGCCTGAGCTTCGATACTCATATTCTTGTGAATAATGCCGATTCCCCCTTCCTGCGCCATCGCAATGGCGGTTTCAAATTCCGTTACCGTATCCATAGCTGCCGAAAGCAGGGGAATATTGAGCCGGATGTTGCGGGTAAGCTGGGTATCGGTTTTCGTATCGCGTGGGAGCACCTCCGAATAGGCAGGCAACAGCAATACGTCGTCGTAGGTAAGAGCCTCGTAGAGAAACTTGGCGGAGTCTAAGCTCATGGCAAATAGCAGAGAGTGTTATTTGCCAGTCAAAAGTACGTAAAAAATCCAGGTTCTGACTACTCAATCCGAATTTGAATGGTCTTACCCCCCGACCCGACCGTTATTTTGCAGTCGCCAAAGGTGGGGGCCGACATCCGGGGTCTGAAATTATTACTGAATCCGTAGGGTTCTTTGGGAATACCGAATATGCGTTTGTCTAACTCGCCGTTGGCATTTTTGTCGTGATAAACAGCCACAGCATAGTCGCCCGGCTCCACACTGAAGGCCTTCTGGAACGGACTACTTTTTGCGTCGATGATAGCGGTATTTTCCGGATTGCAGTCCGGAAATTTTTTACACCCTTTCATCAATGCAATCCGAACGGTGCCGGTTTTGCTCTGAACGTTCTGAATGGTAATGGTTAAAGCCGCTTTTTGAGGATCGTCGGAAGGGCCAGCCAGAAAGTGGGCCACAGCCCAAAGGAGCGTTAGGTATAGCATTTAGTACGGTTTTTTGTTAAAACGCTGTTATCTTGCCAATAAGTACAAAAACACTAAGTATGGCTTCCCGCCGATGGATTACCAAACCGTTTCCTGATTCGCCCGATCAACGGTCGGCTACTGAGAGCCTGACCCGCGAGTTGGGTGTCAGCCCTTTTCTGGCCAGTTTACTCGTACAGCGGGGTATTACCTCGTTTGACGAAGCGCGGTTTTTTTTCCGACCCGAAATCAAACACCTGCACGACCCCTTCACCATGCGCGACATGGACCGGGCCATCGAGCGGTTGACAATGGCGATGCTAAGGAACGAAAAAATTCTGGTGTATGGCGATTACGATGTTGATGGAACCACGTCGGTAACCCTGTTCTACGGGTTTATGAAAACCATTTATCCGCACCTCGACTATTATATTCCCGACCGCTATAAAGAAGGCTATGGCATCTCTCAAACGGGGGTTCAGTGGGCCGCCGACAACGATTTCACCCTTGTTGTGGCCCTCGACTGCGGTATCAAATCCATTGATCGGGTTGCCGAAGCAAAAGCCCTGGGAGTCGATTTCATTATTTGCGACCACCACCGTCCGGGCATCGAACTCCCCGATGCAGCCGCCGTGCTCGACCCCAAACGGGCCGACTGTCTTTATCCCTATAAAGAATTAACGGGTTGCGGTGTCGGTTTTAAACTGCTTCACGCGCTTTGCCTGTTCAACGATTTGCCCCTCGAACAGCTTTATCCGTACATGGATCTGGTAATGGTCAGTATTGCGTCGGACATTGTGCCGATCACGGGCGAGAACCGGGTGCTGGCCTATTATGGCCTGAAATGCCTGAACGCCACGCCCAGCATTGGCCTGAAAGCCTTGATAAAAGTGGCGGGTTTTACGCGGGAGTTAGACATCAACAATGTGGTGTTTGGGCTTGGGCCGCGCATCAATGCCGCCGGGCGGATTAAACACGCTAAGGAAGCCGTTCGGCTGTTGCTGGCTGATAATGAGGCCGAAGCCGAACAGTTTGCCTTCGATATTAACGTTCATAATAAAAATCGCCGGGAGTTCGACACCAGCACTACCGAACAGGCTTTGGCGATGATCGAGGCCGATGAATGGTTAAAAAATGCTAAATCGACAGTACTCTTTGAGCCATCGTGGCATAAAGGCGTTATAGGGATTGTAGCTTCGCGCTGCATCGAACATTACCACCGCCCAACCATCATTCTGACCCAGTCGAACGAGAAAGTGGCCGGGTCGGCACGGTCGGTGCCGGGCTTCGATGTGTATGAAGCCATTGAAGAATGCGCCGACCTCCTCGAACAGTTTGGTGGCCACACCTTTGCAGCCGGGCTAACGCTGATGCCGGAGAATATCCCGGCGTTTCGGCAGAAGTTCGAGAGCGTGGTGTCGGGCCGGATTCAGGAGGAGATGCTCACGCCCATGCTGGAGGTTGATATGCCGCTGGATTTTGACCAGATCGACGCGAAATTTGTCCGGATTCTGAAGCAGATGGGGCCGTTTGGTCCGCATAACCTACAGCCGATCTTCCGCACTGACAATGTGTATATGAGTGGCCTGGTAACGAAAATGCAGGAGAAACACATTAAGTTTTGGGTGCAGCAAGGCCAACCCGCGAGCCGGGTAGCGGGGTATCGGTTGCAGGCTATTGGGTTCGGGATGGCGGCAGAGTGGGCCGACCGGCTTTTTAACGACGAACCTATATCGATTTGCTACCAGATTGAAGAAAACCATTACAACGGGCAAATCAGTTTGCAGTTGGTATTAAAAGACATTCGGCGCCAATGATTCTCAGAACAGAAAATCTAATCAAGAAATACGGATCGCGGCTGGTTAACGACAACGTTTCCTATCAGGTGGCTCAGGGCGAAATTGTGGGGCTGCTCGGCCCGAATGGCGCGGGGAAAACCACCTCGTTCTACATGGCCGTGGGCCTGATCAAGCCCAATAGCGGCAAGGTATTTATCGACGACAAAGACGTTACGAACCTGCCTATGTATAAACGGGCACGGTTAGGTCTGGGCTATCTGGCGCAGGAAGCCTCCATTTTTCGTGACCTTACCGTTGAAGAAAACGTGCTGGCGGTGCTGCAACTCAGCTCAGTACCTAAAAACGAGCAGCGGCCAAAAGTAGAGGAATTACTCGAAGAGTTTAGCCTGACACACGTCAGAAAAAGCCTCGGCAAAGTACTGTCGGGGGGGGAACGCCGACGGACTGAGATTGCCCGGGCATTGGCCGTAGACCCCAAATTCATTTTGCTCGATGAGCCGTTTGCCGGCGTTGACCCCATTGCCGTTGAGGATATCCAGAGTATTGTGTCCAGGCTCAAGCACCGCAACATTGGCATTCTGATTACCGACCACAATGTGAACTAAACCCTCTCGATCACCGACCGGGCGTACCTATTATTTGAGGGAAAAATTCTGAAAGAGGGCACCGCCGAAGAACTGGCCAACGATGAGCAGGTTAGACGACTGTACTTGGGTCAGCACTTTGAGTTGAAACGAAAAGTATAGCTTTTGTTCATGTGTCAAGGTTCTTTTAACAGCCAACAACTGTTCTGTTGGAATTAACCCGTGAAATCTACCTCTCTGTGAAAATACCTTTATCTATCCTCTTGCTCCTCTACGCGGTACAAACCTTTGCCCAGGGTGTACAGGGTCGCGTCATCAACACTGGGGCAGGCCATGCAATATATTGCTCCCTCCTATAATGCCACCCGGCAAACTGGTTCCGATGGAGCCGACCATGTGAACCCGGCCTCGCTGCGTGGTCTTGGTTCCGATCAAACGCTGGTGCTGATCAACGGAAAACGGCGGCATCAATCGGCCCTTGTCAACTTGTTTGGTACACGCGGGCGCGGCAATGCCGGTATCGACCTGTTCGGTTTAGGGAAGTCA
>JAJAYX010000152.1 GCA_026785985.1 Rudanella sp.
ATGTGCATGAGTACGCTGGCGGCTACCCAACGCGAAACCAAAAGCTGGAAATGGCCCGCCGTGCAATTGGTCTACATGATGTTGCTGGCCTACGGAGCCGCTTTTGTGACGTATCAGGTGTTGAAATAGCAGGGCGTTGCGACCAAACGTTTTGACACAGAGTTACACGGAGAACAAACTGAGTTTCACGGAGATTTTTTTGGCGTTATTCCAACGATTGATAGAATAAGTGGGTCTTCTTTGTATATTGAAACGCCCAACACGCTCCTGTTATGAAAAACCCCTACTTCCTGTTTCCTCTTTTGGCCTGCCTGCTTTCACAAGCGGGCAAGGGCCAATGGGTATCTGACACAACTTTGGTTTACGGCACTTGCTAATGCTAAGATTAGGATTTATAGAGATACCCGAGAATCGAATCCCTTGCCAGATGGCATTTTTAAGGGCTTAGACTTCCCGACAGACTACTTTGACATTTACTATTCTTATAACAATCGGGGCTATGTTGAGTTCTGGAACGGGATGTATCGCTATCCGTGTAAGAACTACGAAACCAACTTCTATTTTATGCAAACGGTGGACGGTTGCGAAAGTGATAAAGCTAAAACCATCTATCAGGAATTATGCCGGGAAGAAGCCTTCCACTTTGATGAATTCGTTTATATGGGAAGGGTTGGTTTTACCAAAGCAAGCCTTTCGACATCATTGGGTAAATGAAGTGGTAAAGGATATAAGTGAAGAGAGCCAATGTTAACCCGCTCAGAGCCATTGTTTGGTCGATGCCCGTCTGCATTTTCTGGCGAGAACGAGTAGTCCGAACAGTTTTTGATGTGAAGTTAGCCATGTCTGTTATCTGGTTTTGGGTGAATGTTTCCTCTTATATGGCACAAACTTCATGCCACCACCCTAAACATTTTAGCGCAGAACTACGGAATCTGAAATACACGTAGTAGTACGGGTATTGGTGGGAAATTTCCGGTGTAATCGGCCAATGCCTTCTTGATAAGGCGTGGAATTTACTCTACATAAGTGTCCACCGACTACTCATTATGTGCATATTGTGATTAAAAGACTATTTATAAAGTTGCCAACGTAGATTTTCGATCACATCGCTTGCTGTAAGGCCGATCTGTCCACGCTCATTGGCCGCCCGGTCGCCCGCAAGGCCGTGGCTATAGACTCCCAGTACCGACGCTTCGACGGGGTCGTACCCCTGAGCCAACAGAGCTGTGATCACGCCGGTCAGCACATCGCCGGTGCCGCCTGTGCTAAGGCCGGGGTTGCCCGTTGAGTTAAAATGGACTTCGCCTTCGGGAGTGGCAATGGCGGTGTTTGCCCCTTTCAAGACCACTACCACATCGTAACGGCGGGCAAAATCCTGGAGAATTTCGAGTTTGTCGTAGTCATTTTCCCAGCGTTGCGTAAGGCGCTCAAACTCTTTGGGGTGGGGAGTCAGAATGCTCCGTTCGGGGAGCAGGCCCAGCAAATCGCGGTTTTTGGCCAGAATGTTGAGTGCGTCGGCATCGAACACCACCGGCTTGCGCACCGATTGCAACAGGTTCCGCAGCATCGACACCGTTTCGGGCGATTGCCCGATTCCCGGTCCCACACCCACTGCTGCATAATCGTTGAGGGCTGGCCCCGGCAGGGCAGGCTGGCCCGTCAGATAATGGTCGTGCTCATCGGGAAGACACATGGCTTCGGGAACGGCGGTTTGCATAATATCGTAGCCACAGCGGGGCACCTGCACTGTAAGCAAACCCACCCCCGACCGCAAACACGCCCGGCTCGCCAACACACCCGCCCCAATTTTACAATAGATACCCACCAGCAGCAGCGCGTGTCCCAACGTGCCTTTGTGCGAGTGCGTGTTGCGGGGGCGAAGCAGCAAACGGGCTTCTTCGGGTTTGGTGTAATAATACGCCGTGCGAGCCTGATCAATAAATCGGCGGCTCAACCGAATATCCAGAACATGCCATTGACCCACATATTTGCCGTTTTTGGGTAATACCAACGCCAGTTTGGGCAGTTGAAACGTAACGGTATGATCGGGTTCCACAATCACGTCGCCGGGTTGGTTGGGTTGGTCGGCATAAAGTCCACTGGCAATATCAACCGAAATAACGGTAGCCGGGGCGCGATTGATAGCTTCGATCACGGTTTTTACAATGCCCTCCGTTGATCGCGACAAACCTGATCCCAAAATCGCGTCGATTACGATTTCGTTGTGCCGGATGGCGGGCACATCCTGTGGCTTTTCAACGTAGGTGGGGTTAGTCAGCAGCTTAAGCCGGCGGTGGTTGTGGGCGCAATCGTCGGATTCGCGGGGGGCATAACGCACCACATACACGTCGACTTGGTAATCAAGATTAATCAGCATTCGGGCTACGGCCATACCGTCGCCCCCGTTGTTGCCGAGGCCGCAAAATATTTTAACCGCACGGGTAGCCGGGAAACGGGCAACAAACCAGTCGGCAAAGGCTTCGGAAGCCCGTTCCATCAGGTTGATAGGCGCGATAGGTTCGTATTGAATCGTATATTGATCGAGTTCGCGGGTCTGGCTAACGTTTAGTATTTTCATGCGATTGGTAATTGGGGTAACTAGTACGCAAAAGTACGTAATCTTAGTACACTCACTGTTTCAGGCAGGTTAACTGCAAAAAAAGATGCGGTTTCCTGATAACATACCGCATGTTGACCATGGAGATACTATTGGCCTGGTTGAGGAGGCTATGGGCAGAGGCTATCCGTCAGTTAGCCAACAATTTACAAATTGGAGTTTTTAACCTGCGAATATTTCCATATATTTGCGGCTCGATTTACAACATCAAGGCGCTGCAGGCCTATTGTTTGCAACCTTGTGTTCGCAATAACTTAGCTGACAATATACTACAGTCATGAACGACCTGATTAAATTAGTGGAGGCCGACAACGCACAGCGTCGGACCCAAATGCCCACCTTCCGGGCTGGCGACACGGTCAATGTGCACGTGAAAATCCGCGAGGGTAACAAAGAGCGTATTCAGGTGTTTCAGGGTACGGTCATTCAACGTCGGAATCCAAATACCAACGGTGAAACCTTCACGGTTCGCAAAATCTCAAACGGCATCGGTGTAGAGCGTATCTTCCCTGTGCTGTCGCCAAACATCGACAAAATTGAAGTGCTTCGCTTAGGTAAAGTACGCCGTGCCCGTCTGTTCTATCTCCGTGGTCGTCAGGGCAAAGCTGCCCGCGTTAAGGAGCGAAAAGTGGTGAAGGCAAAGGCTTAAAACTAAGTCAAAAGTCATTTTGAATCAAAAGTCGGTTGACGCATAAGTGT
This sequence comes from Rudanella sp., assembly GCA_026785985.1. GTDB lineage: Bacteria > Bacteroidota > Bacteroidia > Cytophagales > Spirosomataceae > Rudanella. The sequence goes on from JAJAYX010000152.1 coordinate 3,317, forward strand.
TTCTTATGAGTCAGCCGACTTTTTGTGTTTAACCCGGTCAAATCTGCCTGCCGAACCACTTCTGATTGCAGGAGCTTTGTTCCTTTCATTCCCAAACCACCTCGATTACTTCCTTTTTCAGATCAATAGTGGTATGCGACTCTCCACGTAATCGTTTGATAGTAAGTTTGCCGTTGCTTGCTTTGAGGGCTTCCTGATGCAATACATGCGTGGCATCTTTCTTGCGGAAAACCGATAGAACCTCTTTGCCATCTACCCTCCCAACCGGAATCGAAACCGACTTGCCCGTTGCCGTTATGGTTCGGGTGGTGGCGGGCAGCGATTGCTTACGAAGCAGGGCCAGCACCCGCGATGCCTGCGGTACCCCATAGCCCACAAAATTGTTGCCATACGGATACAGGTGCGACGATTTTTCGATCAACTCAATCACCTCGCGGTTAGTTAATTTGGGGTTTGCCTGCATAATGCAAGCTGCAAAACCTGTGATCACCGGGGCCGACAACGAGGTGCCATACAACGAAAAGCACGACACGTTGGGCTTTAGATAGGGGAGAGCCTCCGGCCCGATGCTGCTGTAGCCGATGCGGTTCCAAAGCCGCGAGTTGGTGGCTCCCACCGCCAAAACGCCCTGCGCATCGGCGGGAGTACTGATTATGCGCCAGTTGCGGTCGTCGCCTTCGTTTCCCGCCGACACAATAATAAGCATCCCTTTTTTGTCGGCGGCAATCTGGGCAGCCCGGCTGATGATGCTGGTGTGGCCGTCCATTTGCCTGGGTTCGTAGTTTTCTTTGGGGTCGGTGAAACCGCGCGCATAGCCCAGCGAGGTGTTCACGAGCCGAACGCCGAGGCTGTCGAGCCACTCGATGGCTTGCACCCAATTATCTTCTTCGCCCCGAAATTCGCGGTTACCCTGATCGGTGCGGGCCAAATAAAACGTGGCATCGGTGGCCAATCCATACTGAATACTATCGGTAGGGTCGAGGCCGGCGATGGCGGCCAAGACTTCGGTGCCGTGAAAATCCGACATGGTTTCCAGCGTATGAAAGAGGTCGTTATTGGTCTTTTGGGCGTTCACGTAGTCGCGCACGGTACGCACGCCCTGCCGCGTGAACAGGTGCTTGAGCGCGGCTGCCGAATCGGCTCCAAAGAAGCCCGCGTCGATCACGCCAACCTGCACAAACCGGCCCGTAAGGCCTGCCAGTGCAAATTCGCTGGCCTGAATCTGGTTCATAACGGGAGCCAACTGTGGTTTTGTCAATGGTTCGCGGGGCAAACTCGTAACCACCAGATGACGGTCTATAGGCACCAGTTCTTTCACAAACGGAAGCTGCCGGACACGCGCCTGCATATCGGGTGTGAGTTGAGCTGACACGGCGTTAAACCATCGCGACCGACACAGCGGCACCACACCCGTCTGGGCTAATTGATTTACATACTCCGCCGAAAGCGGCTGGTCGGTAGCATCAACCGACAGACCGCGACCTTGCCGGTTGGCAAGCGTGGTTGCCGACAGAGCGGGCGCGGCCGTTTGGGGTTTGTCGGCAAAGACAATCCAATATTTGGCGGGTTGCTTTACCGGCTCATGCTGTGCCAGCGAGAAAACGGGCATCAGGCAAAGCAGCCATAGGGTGAGTCGTGTCATGAGTAGAGTTGGGTACTAAACGCTAAAAGGAAAAAGTGATGCAAAGTACCCTGCTGACAGGATAACTTTCAGCGACAATGTTTTTCTTTGCAAACTTACTTGACGGATCGGGATAGTGGACAGCGTCTAAAATCCAACCGCGTCGGCGGACCGATCCTTCATCCAATATCCAGATACATGCGCTACGAACCTATTGACAATCAACTTTTCGTACAGAATCGACAGCGGCTCACGGCTTTGCTCAAGCCTAACTCATTGGCCATTTTCAATGCCAACGACATACTGCCTACCAATGCCGACGGAACCATGAGTTTTCGGCAAAATAACGATTTGTTTTACCTGACTGGTGTCGACCAGGAAGAAACGATCCTGATGCTATGTCCCAATCACCCCGACGAGAAGTTTCGCGAAGTGTTGTTTCTGCG
>JAJAYX010000153.1 GCA_026785985.1 Rudanella sp.
AGCCAACGCTTGGAAAGGCTTTATTGACAACCGTTAAGAGGTCGCCGACGGGTAAGAAGCTAACCCCACCCGTTACCCCCACTGACATGCTTGCCTCGTTGGGTAAGTCTATCCAATAGGCCGTGCTGGCATAAATGCCGGTTGTGTTAAACGCGCCCATCCGGTCGTTGAGGGCTTGCAAACCCAAACCAATTTTGGCATTGGCAACGGCTCCGTCCATTGCCAAACTCTGGGTTACGGGCGACCCTCCCCCACCGCTCAATGCTCGCCCTTGCCCCAGATTGAACATTTTCCGCCGAAAAATGGCGGCCAAATGCATCGTTTCCCGATTGCCCGTATAGGCCGGATTAATGGCCATCGGGTTCATCTGGTACTGGTAGTAAAGAACTTCCTTCTGGGCCTGAACCTCCGAAATGAAAGCGAACAGACCAAGAGAAAGCAAAGTAAGCTGACGATATAACTTGTACATGCAAAGTCGCTGAATATATCCGAAAATTCGCTGTTTGTAGCCAGTTTTCCTATTTATCAACGCGAAAGAGTAAAAGAGTGGCTGATGAATAGTGAGGGATGAGGGGTGAAAAGTGTCAGACATCCTTAAAATGTACAGACACCCGTCACCCCTCATCCTTTACCCCTCACTCAATTGTCAAAATCTTGATTTCGGTCCGGCGGTTTTGCTGGTGTTCTTCGTCGGAGCAGTTCACGCCGTCTTTACACTGATTCACCAATTCGCTTTCGCCATATCCTTTTGCCACCAGACGAATTGCTTTGACACCCTTCTTTTTCAGGTAAGCAATGGACGCTTTAGCCCGATTACTCGACAGTGTTTTGTTGTAAGTGGCACTCGACCGGCTATCAGTATGGGAGCGCAACTCAATTTTCATACCCGGATATTTCTTCATCAACTCCACCAACTTGTCCATCTCGGTGGCAGCATCAGTGCGAATGGCGAATTTGTTCAGGTCATAATAAATATTATCGACCTTAATCACATCTCCTTTTTTAAACATCACCAGATCGGGAGTACCGGTGCCTTCTTTCTTGATTTTACTGCCCACGGTGCCCATGTTATCTTTCATGGCCTCGAGCGTATAGTCGCAGCCGGGCGTTGTGGCAAAACTATAATAACCATCCTCGCCCGTTATTGCTTCCTGCGTGGTTCCATCGCATTCATTGCGCAACACAACTTTCACCCCTGCAATGGGCAGTTTATCGGTTTGCGTTGTTACCCGACCCCGAAGCTGATTGTTGACAATGGCGGGAACCACTGCACCCTCCACACGCGGTTTGTCGAGCGGAATTTGCAGACGGGTGGGCTGGTCGTCCTGCAAGTCGCGGGTTGAGAATCCGATTTTGTTGTCGGTATAGCCCTCGGTGCTGGCCCGGAAACGGAATTCATTATCGGCATCCAGACACATTCGGACATTGCCAAGCGAATCGGTTTTCAGGTCACGCTGATCGGTAGCATTATCGGCATTTTCAACCGCCAACTGGGCATTGGCGAGGGGCATTTTCGACTGGGCATCCACTACCACCACCACCAATTCGCGACAGGGATAGAGGGGGCCTTCGCGCTTGAATCGGTAAATATCGTCGTCGGCACCGCTATTTTTGCGGTTGCTACTGAAATAACCGCCCTTACGTTCGCCATCTGTCACAATACCAAAATCATCTTTGTTCGAGTTGATGGGTTCGCCCAGATTCTGCACAGATTTTGCCGACTGACCATCGTCATTCATGGGGGCATAAAACATGTCTAAATCACCAAGGCCCGCGTGCCCATCCGTCGCAAAATACAGGTTATCTTTCTCATCCACGAACGGAAATAACTCATTGCCTTTGGTGTTCACGGTAGGGCCAAGATTCACCGGCTTGCCCCAGCGATCTTTCTCCCAGCGGGCCACATAAATATCAGTGCCACCAAAACCTCCGGGCATATCCGACACAAAGTAGAGCAACTGATCAACGCGCCCCAGGGCGGGGTGTCCGGTCGAATATTCGTTGCTGTTAAATGCCATTTCTTCCGGCTCTTTCCAGGTACCATTAATCTGTTGTGCCGTGTATAGCTTCAGTTTATTGATACCATCCGACGATTCGCGATACTTGCCATCGGTATAATTGTTTCGTGTAAAAATCACCCTCGATCCATCTTTGGTAAATGTAGCCGGGCCTTCGTGGTATTTGGTGTTCAGGGATTCGCTGAACCGTGCCGACTCAGTAATTGGCTTGTCTTCGTAGCCCAGTCCTTCGTTCACGTTGGTGCCACCAAAATATCCTACCGTCCGCGAGTCGTTCGAGGTTGGGGGAGTGTAGTCATCGCGCCCCAGAGTACGGCCAGCCCGTTTGTCTTTAGGATCTTTAGTGGGTTTTGAACCACCGAGGGTAGCTGTTTTTATGGCTTTCACGCTTTTGCGCTCCTGCATATAATACAAATCCAGAAAAGGCGTGTTGTTCCAGTTGAACACTCGCTTGGTACCACTGCCTTCGTTACGCTGTGCTGATACAAAAACCAGTCCGTCTTTGTAGAGCATAGGGCTAAATTCGGCTTTGCTGGAATTGATATTCAGGAAATCGACTTTGTAGCTGCCCGCATTGCGCGACAGCACACTCACGTCGCGGTATAGTTTGGAGAACATTGGCCCGCGCGGATCTTCCTTTTGCACGTTGTTATATTTTTCATAAGCTTCCTGGGCTTCCTGATATTTACCATTGCTGGCCAACGCCTGGGCAAAATAGAGATAACACTGCACATATTCGGGGGGCAGTTCGCCATCGGTAATCAGTTCGCGATACACCCGTTCGGCCCCCTGCATATCGCGTACCTGCCGGTAACTATAACCCAGTTTGGCGCGGGCAGCCCGCACATCTGCTTTCGAGACCACCGTGTTGTTCTGTAAGGCCTGCTCATAGAGGTCAGCCGCTTTTGAGTAAGCCAACAGGTCGAACTGGCGGTCGGCCTGTTTCACAATTGACTGCGAGAATGCGGGGGCGGCAACCAGCAGGCCGAGCCAAAGGCAAAGTGTGCGAGTAGTAGTAATACTTGACATACGTTGTTTATCGTAAAAGCTGTACTGTTGATGGGTCGAAAATAACAGGCAACAAAAAAGGTATATTCTCAACGGAGGGGTTTAAAGTCTCAGTAAAGAATATACCTTTTTTAAAGCAAAAAGTAGGCCGGAATTCCTAAAAATAACGCGGAGTCAGAATTTTGCTCTTGCCAAATCCAAACTCATACCGGAGCATAATTTCGTGCGAACTCGGGGCAATCTGCCCTAAGCGGCTGATGGTACGGTCGTAGGCATAGCCCAACCGGAACTGATCGCTCATCTGCAACTCCACCATACCCACCAGGGCATCGTTGGTGTATTGCGTAAACGAATAGAACTGGTTTTTGCGGAGCGATACGCCCAGTGCCACGCGGTCGTTGAGCCACAGGTTCACGTTGCCATCGAAACCCAGCGGGGCACCTTCGGCATATTTCACCAGGAACGATGGCTTCAGTTTCAGAGCCGGACTTAACCCTACCACGAAGCCACCGGCTGCGTAGGCGTGGCGACGAACAACGGCCCGGTTCGTGCCCGAATCATAATCAGTCAGCTTGTTTTTAACTAAGCGTGGCACCGAAAGGCTCAGGTAAGCGCGGTCGTTGCTCAAATAAATGCCCGTACCGAAGTTGGGAAGCATTTTATTGATGTTCTGCGCAAAGGCCGGATCAGCCGACACCCCCGCCGGAATCAGTTGAACTTCGGTCAGGCGAGCCATCAGGTTGGTAACGCCCCCCTGCAAGCCCAAAGCCAGCGTGGTACGGTTGCCTAACTTGATGCGGAAGGCATAGGAAGCAACAGCTCCCGTTTCGTTGAACAGACCAATGCGGTCGTTATAGAGTTGCAGAC
>JAJAYX010000154.1 GCA_026785985.1 Rudanella sp.
GTCGTTGGCCGAATCACACAGGTTTTTCAGATACACCGACGATACGTAATTCACGAACCCCTGCGACCGAAACAGCTTTTCCATCTCGTCGAGGTCATGCTTCCGAAGCATCAAGTCATCGTTTTTCTGTTGGTGTTTTTGCTTTTCGGCCCATTGATTCTGTAGGGTTTTCAGAATCGTTTCGGCCTTTCCGAAGGCTTTGCTCAAGCCATCTTTCTCCGTTCGCAACTGCCCCAACTCGCCCGACAGAGTTGCCAAAGCCGCCGGAACGAAGGGCTGATTGGCCACGGCTTTTTCCAAATCGGCCACCTGATTCCGCAACCCGCCGAGTTTATCGGTGTAATCCGCAATCTTTTTCTTTTCGCTCTCAACATCGGGCGCACTGCCCAAAATCTGTTCTACCTGCTCCTGTGTGAGCGCGTTTTTGCTGAGTTTATTATCTATAAGCTGCTGTAAATCAGTTAATTCTTTCCCGGTATCGGTCAGCAGGCGGGTCTGGGTTTGCACTTCTTTTTGCCAGCCAAGCTGCTCTTTCTCGCCGTTGCTTTTGCTGCGTTCGGCATTCTCAAAAACAACTTTCGTTTGCTCATATTGCCGGTCGAGCGATTCACGGAGGTCTTCGATTTGCGCCAGCGTCCAGCTCTCCACGTCAACCAGCATAAACTGTTTCAGCGACTCCACCTCCGACTGAATTTGCCCGGCCAAACCCGACATATCGGAGTCGATTTTTGCCAAATCCGCCGTTTGTCGGGTCAATAAACTGCTCCCTTTTTCAATGCCGGTTGTTAACGAATCAACCGCTTTCCGGGCCTCACTCAGTTTCTTTTGTAGGTCGCTTTCCTGCTTGATGGCAACGGCCACAATTTTCTCGTCTTCTATCGAAAATTCAGTCCATCGGAAGGTATCTTCGTGTTCAGTCAGGGCCGTAATCACGTCGCCCCGCTCCTGAATCAATCGCTTTTTGTTGGCCATCTCTCCCCGAACTTCGGTCAGTAAGGTGCTGATCGTCACAAATAAATTAGACGTTTCCTCAATACGGGTCTCTACCGTTTTCAAGAGAGTCAACGACTTGTCGGTAGTGGCTTTTGTGAAACTGGTGTCGTGTTTGGCCGGATGATGCACCGACCCACACAAGGGGCAAGGGTTGCCTTCCGACAGTGAATCGGCGTATTCCCGGAGTTTTTCCTGCAATAAAGTTTGTTGATAAACGGCCTCCCGCTCCGTTTTAATTTGCTTTAAGTCGGTGATTCCCTCCTGAATACGGGCGGGTAGTTCTTTCAACTCACAATCTCCCCACTCGTCCGGGAAACCAGTTAAAACCTTGTTTTTGCGTTGTTTCAGAGCCTCGATGTTAGTCTCGTTTCCCTGCATTTCCTCCGCCAGCTTGTCGGCCCGCACTTTCAGCGGCTTGTAAGCAGTGAACCAGTTCTTTACCTCATACAAGTGTTCCAGATTTCGGGACTTATCAGCCAGATCATCAACCGTTTTCTGGTGCTTTTGCCGACTATTTTTTAAGCCGTCGATCTCGATCTGTTGTTGATCTCGCAGCCGCTCATTCCGCAATCGCTCCAGTCGTTTTTTTTCTACTACATCCTGCAACGTTCTGATTGTCTGCACGGTATCTAACTCATCGCGTTGCTGTAGGAGCAACTCCCGGCTTTCGTAAGCTGCTTTGGCATTCTCATACGCCAGCACCAATTCAGGCAAGGTTGCACTGACCGTAACCAGTTTTTTTTGCGCATCGGTTAGCGCACGTTCCAAACTCAACTGTTTGGTGCGTTGCTTTTTGAGGTTTGCCAGATCGTTCTGAAACACCAGTTGGCACCGCTCAAACTGTTTAACGAGTTGTTGTTTTTTCTGGTAAATGGCTTCGCCCTGCAACCACTTTGCCAGCTCCTTTTGAGCCGTTTCAAACTGCTGATGTTGTTTTTGCAGAAACACAAGCCGGGCCTCCTCCGGCTCCAACTGCCCAATCGTCAATTCCTTGGCCTTTATCGCCGACAGCACTTCCCGAATGGCCAACTCAGCCTGTTCAATAGCTCCGGGCGTAACAGCTTCCAGCGGAGCCAGCAACCCGCGCAGTTCCGACAGTTGCTCGTCGTTGACTTTCGACAATTTGGTCACGCGCTCGGCCAGATTGTACTGATCCAGTTTAAATAACTGGTTCATCATTTTGGTGCGATCCGTTGGGCTGAGTTCCAGAAACTCCCGAAACTGGTTCTGCGGGATAATAATGGTGCGCTTAAAATTGTCGTAATCAAGCCCCAAAATCTCCTTCGACAATAGAGCCACATCGTCTTTATCGCCACCAATCGGCTGCCAGGTATCGTCCGTCCAGATAAACATCCGCCGATCCGTGGAGCTTATTTCGGCGTGTTTTTTGGAGTTCCGTTTGGCCGCATACACAAACCGATACAGTTGCCCCTCCGAACCTGCCTGAAATTCAAAGTCGATAATCAGGTGCTTCGACTTCAAATTCATCATATTATATTGACGATTGTCGCGGTTGTTCAGGCGTTCGGTCTCGCCATAGAGTGCAAAACTAATCGCTTCGAGCAGGGACGTTTTCCCGCTGCCCACCTTCCCGAAAATGCCAAACACGTTGGCGCCAATCAATTGCCGGAAGTCAATTTCCTGCAATCTCTGGTACGAATAAAGTCCCTGAACGGATAATTTGATAGGTATCATAAGTTACTCAGCCGCCAAAATCTCGCGAAACAGGCTTTTCAGGCGTTCGTTTGGCTCCTGTCCTTTCTTGCTTTTAAAAAAATCGGTAAACAACGCTTCCATAGGCTGGCTCAGGTCGATGGTCGGTGCCGACTGATCTGCCAATTCATCATCGTCATGCCGCACATCGGGTACAATAGCCACCAAAGCCGGGTGCGCTTTTTGAATGTCGCGGAGGTCTTCGCTTGTCAAAAACGTTTTAACCTGCATCGTAATCTCCGCATAACAGTCCTGGTTGTCCTGAAGCCACTCCACAGCCTCTGGCACCGTTGTGAATTTAGGCCGGAGTAACCGTTTTCCGGTGGTCAGCGGCACGGGTGTTACCGTAACAGGTTGCCCCGGCTGGGCCTCGATCAGCACCACAAATTTTTGCTGATCGCTCTCCGCAAAACTATACGCCAATGGACTGCTGCTATATACTATAGGACAAGGCCCGCCCGGAATCCGCTGATACCGGTGCAAATGTCCCAACGCCACATACTGCACCTGAGCGGGAATCAGATCCGAATAAATCAGGGCTGCCCCGCCAATCTGCAAAATACTGCGCTCGTCATCGCTCTCTTCGGGTTTCTCGCCATCGCGTTTCATCACGAATAAATGGGCCGTCAGCAAATTCACCCCCGCTTCATCCATAAACTCATCGGCCAGCGATTGCCAGTGCAATTGCAGCGATTGCCGGAGTTCGTTTTCGGCATTAGTCATCCCAAAATAGGCCCGCATCCGCGACTCATTGGCGTAAGGCGTGTTGATTATACGAACGGGAGCATCATGCCGGGGCAGTTTCAGTTCCACAAAGCCCGGTGCCGACCGCAGCAATTGGGCATCGCAACTCAGGGTGTGATCTTTTATCACTGTTTTTGGAAAGCCCGCGAAAATAATTCCGCACTCCCGGCCAAAGTGATCCTGCGCTTCAATCCGGTCGGGGTTGTCGTGGTTGCCCGCAATGGCCACCACCGGGCGTTTGCCACCAGCGGCCAATTGTTTGAGCGTACTATATAGTAAGTCCTCGGCTTCGGGAGAGGGGTTAAACGTATCGAACAGGTCGCCAGCCACCAGCACCAAATCGACATCTTCGGTTTCGGCAAGCTGCACGATTTCGGCTAAAACATCTTTTTGTTCCTGTAGGCGTGCATAGTCTTGAAGGCGTTTCCCCAAGTGCCAGTCGCCCGTATGCAAAATCTTCATAGCTGATGGAGTCAATCCCTAAAGTCAGGTTTTCTATTCCGCAAGTTAGCCGTAAACCATGCAAATGCCTAAAAAACGCTTTCACATGATAAAAGTAAATAGTGGAATAATACAATTTCAGGGAAGGCTTTGATGGGACTGTAATCAAAGGCCAAATTAATTTATGTTACATTTTGGTCTAAAGTCTCACAACGCCAGTTAGTTAGCGGCTGTGCAGTTGAACCACACGAAAATCTTTCAAGTGGCCCTTGACACAGGGGTGAAAAAAGCTGTATCTTTGCAGTCCCAAACGAGGGAAACAGGTCAACAGCGATTCTAAACCGCCTTTTTGACCTGCACCGTTGACAAGTCAGATGCTGAAATAAATAAAAAAATAGTTCATCTTTTACTTGACAACGCCTTTTAAAAGTACTACTTTTGCATTCCCATTCAACGGAAACACAATACAGACAAAGCAAACGAGCTTTCTCTACCACGCCAAAAGCCTTCGGGCCACGGCGCATCAGTTCTTTGACAGATCGATTAGCAAGAAAAACAAGAAGCACTTAACTGAGTCCCTTTGTGGATCAGTTAAACAAACAGTGATTGATTCGTCAGTCACGCAATTATTTACGATGGAGAGTTTGATCCTGGCTCAGGATGAACGCTAGCGGCAGGCCTAATACATGCAAGTCGAACGGTGCAGCAA
>JAJAYX010000155.1 GCA_026785985.1 Rudanella sp.
GCACAGAAGATGCCAAGAAAAATTTGCTCCAAATCTCCTTGTTGAAGCACACAGTGCCTCACGAAATGGAAGGCAAGTTTAGTGGTGGATTCGTGTTGCTGAAACCAGCCGCTCCGGGTACGGGTGTAATTGCCGGTGGTGCCATGCGCGCCGTGCTGGAAAGTGCCGGTATCCGCGACGTATTGGCGAAGTCGAAAGGCTCGTCGAACCCGCACAACGTGGTAAAAGCAACAATCAACGCCCTGCAAAAGATGCGTGCGCCCCACCAGGTGGCGTTCCAGCGGGGTGTGAAATTGTCAAAAGTGTTTAACGGTTAAACGGATCGCATCATGGCACGAGTACGTATCACACAGGTTCGAAGCATTATCGACCGTCCGCAAACCCAGAAAAACGCGATCAAATCGCTTGGCCTGGGTAAAATTAATCGGAGCATTGAGCTGGATTACAATCCTGCTATTGCCGGTGTTATCAACAAGGTAAAGCACCTTGTGAAAGTGGAAGAAATCTAAGTTAACTACATAGTTGGCCATGTGGTTTGCGGTTTGCAATTCTTTTTACGAATTTTGCAGGCTGCAAACCACAATTGTACGTAATAAAGCAAATTAAAATGAATTTAAGCAACCTTAAACCGGCTAAGGGTTCTACCAAAGAGCGCAAGCGAGTCGGTCGCGGACAAGGCTCTGGAATGGGTGGAACATCTACCCGTGGCCACAAAGGAGCGCAATCACGCTCAGGCTACAGCCGTAAATTACACTTTGAAGGTGGTCAGATGCCCCTTCAGCGCCGGGTGCCAAAGTTTGGCTTTAAAAACCCGACCCGCGTTGAGTACAAGCCAATCAATCTGGATACGCTCCAGGCACTGTTTGAGAAAACAAATGCCGCCGTTATTGACGCTGCTTTACTCCAGCAAAATGGTTTGATGGGTAAAGGCGACCTGATCAAAATCCTGAATCGTGGCGAATTGATGGCTGCCGTCGAAGTTCACGCTCATGGTTTCTCAGCCAGTGCCAAAGAAGCCATCGAAAAAGCCGGCGGTAAGGCCATTGTGCCGGAATACGGGAAACAGGAAGAGAAGAACTAATCTACGAGCTCAGCTCTTTGAACACGGCAACAGCCTGAAATCTTTATGAACCGTATTATTAGCACACTCAAAAATATTTTCTCAATAGAAGAGTTGCGGACTCGTCTCCTCAATACACTATTGTTTATTACGGTTTTCCGTTTGGGTTCGGCCATCGTGCTACCCGGCGTTGACCCCAAACGTCTGAACCTGAACCCACAAGGGCTTTTGGGTTTGTTAGACACCTTTTTGGGTGGTGCCTTCAGTAAAGCGTCAATCTTTGCACTGGGTATTATGCCGTATATCTCGGCCTCTATTGCCATTCAGCTTTTGACGCTGGCCCTACCGTACTTTCAAAAAATGCAGAAGGAAGGTGAATCTGGCCGCAAAAAACTCAACCAGATTACGCGGGTGCTTACCATTGGTGTAACAGCCATTCAGGCATTGACGTATATCCAAACGACGATTCCATCGGAAGCACTGTTTATTGATCGGGGCTTGTTTACCATCTCGTCCTTGTTTATCCTGACAGCCGGTACAATTTTCTGTATGTGGTTAGGTGAGCGTATCACCGATAAGGGAATTGGAAACGGTATCTCGATGATCATTATGATCGGTATCGTATCTCGCTTTCCAGGTGCAATAAAGGGTGAATTTGGCTCACGTGGTTCATCAGGTCTCTTGATTTTTGTCCTGGAAATTGTTGCCCTGTACTTCGTTGTGATGGGTGCGGTCGTATTGACCCAAGCCGTGCGTCGCATTCCAATTCAGTATGCCAAGCAAGTTATTGGGAACAAGGTTGTGGGCGGTCAGCGGCAGTATTTGCCACTGAAACTGAATGCGGCTGGCGTGATGCCAATCATCTTCGCGCAAGCCCTGATGTTTATCCCGACGTATGTGGCTGGCCTATTTGCCGAAAAGAGCGACTTTGCTGCTTCGGTGCAAAACGCTTTCTCAAGCTATACAAGCTGGCAGTATAACGTACTGTTCGCCCTGTTGATTATCATCTTTACGTTCTTCTACACAGCCATCTCGGTGAACCCGGTTCAGATTGCTGGTGACATGAAGCGGAGCTGTGGTTTTATTCCGTGTGTTAAGCCAGGTCTTGCTACCTCAGAATACATTGGTTTGGTGTTGGATCGGATCACGTTGCCGGGTGCGGTTATGCTCGCTATTGTGGCTATTCTACCCGCTATTGCCAACCTGTTGGGCATGACTACTGGTTTCTCTCAGTTCTTTGGTGGCACATCGCTGCTGATTATGGTCGGTGTAGTACTCGATACCCTCCAGCAAGTGGAGAGTTACTTGCTCATGCGTCGGTATGAAGGTCTGATGAAGTCGGGTCGCGTACAGGGACGCGCTGAAACGGTCGCTGCCTAATGTCTGCTAAGAGTAACATGATTTACCTCAGGAGCGATGAGGAACTTGATTTGATCAAGGAAAGTGCTCAGGTTCTGGGGAAAGCACACGCTGAGGTTGCCAAGCTGGTTCGTCCAGGTGTCACCACGAGGGAACTGGATGAGGTCGCTGAAACGTTTATTCGGGATAGGGGTGGCGTTCCGTCCTTCAAAGGGTTCAATAAGTTTCCGGCTTCACTCTGTATTTCCATCAACGACGTGGTAGTACATGGGTTTCCAAGTCGATACGAACTCCGCAACGGCGACATTATCTCGATTGACTGTGGCGTGCAACTAAACGGCTATCATAGCGATAGTGCCTACACCTACCCCGTTGGGGAAGTAAGCCTTTCGGTTCGCAAACTGCTGATCCGGACAAAAGAGTCTCTGTACTTAGGTTTGGAGAAAGCCATTGATGGTAACCGGGTTGGCGATATAGGGTTTGCAATCCAATCGTATGTAGAGCGTTTTGGTTACTCGGTTGTCCGGGAATTAGTCGGACACGGAGTTGGAAAGAGTCTGCACGAGGCTCCCGAAGTACCCAACTACGGTAAGCGGGGTCAGGGCGTGAAGTTGAAAGAAGGAATGGTGCTGGCGATTGAACCGATGATTAACTTCGGTAAGAAAGGCATCACTCAAGACAAAGATGGCTGGACAATTCGCACGTCGGATCGGAAACCATCGGCCCACTTTGAACACACGGTTGCAGTACGAAAGGGCAAGGCGGAAATACTGACAACCTTTCAATATATTGAGGAGGCAACAGCAAATACCAGTCTGGCAATCGAGCTTAACAGCCCTGTAGCAGTTTAAAAAGGAATATGGCGAAGCAGAATTCAATAGAACAGGACGGCGTTATTTTGGAGGCCTTATCAAATGCAATGTTCCGGGTAGAACTGGCCAACAAGCATGAGGTAATTGCTCACATATCGGGTAAGATGCGGATGAACTACATCAAGATTTTGCCCGGTGATCGTGTGAAGTTAGAAATGTCGCCTTACGATCTCAGTAAGGCGCGAATTGTGTACCGATACAAATAGTTTATAGTTTATGGTTTATAGTTTGTAATTAACTGACCAGTGTCAAGCAATTCTAAACTGTAAACTGTAAACCATAAACCATAAACAAGTTTCAGCAATGAAGGTCAAAGCGTCAATCAAGAAACGCAGTGAAGACTGCATCGTGATCCGTCGGAAAGGGAAACTGTACGTGATCAACAAGAAGAATCCCCGCTACAAACAAAGACAAGGTTAATTTTCTATGGCACGTATTGCAGGTGTAGATATTCCGGATAAGAAGCGTGGCGAGATTTCGCTCACGTACATCTATGGAATCGGTCGGAGTACCGCACAGAAGATTCTGATAGGGGCTGGTATCAGCTTCGACAAGAAAGCTGGCGAATGGACTGACGAAGAGTCAAGCGCTATTCGTAACGCGATTACGAACGACGTGAAAGTGGAAGGTGCGCTGCGCTCAGAGGTGCTGTTGAATATCAAACGTTTGATGGACATCGGTTGCTACCGGGGTCTGCGGCACCGGAAAGGTCTGCCGGTTCGTGGTCAGCATACGAAGAACAACTCTCGGACGCGAAAAGGTAAGCGTAAGACAGTTGCCAACAAGAAGAAAGCAACGAAGTAAGCAGTAAAATGGCACAAGCAAAACGCAAAGACAAGGCGAAAAAGCGTATCGTCGTTGTTGAATCAGTTGGTCAGGTACACATCCGGGCTACGTTTAACAACATTATTATTTCGATCACCAACATGAACGGTCAGGTGATTTCCTGGGCTTCGGCGGGTAAAATGGGCTTTAAAGGGTCTAAGAAAAACACGCCGTATGCTGCTCAGACTGCCGCTCAGAA
>JAJAYX010000156.1 GCA_026785985.1 Rudanella sp.
CCACCGCCCCCGCCAAGTCCTCCACCATTACCGAGTCCTTCTGCCGAAAAGTTCTGCTGATTGATGTTGTTAGCCGAAGCTAGCACCGACAGTTGTTGCCCGTTGTTAAACTGATTGATCCCTACCTGCCCCTGAAACCGCTTCGGGCCGTCGGGTGGCTCCAGGCCATAGCCTAGCGACTGCCGCCCGAAAATGCCCCTGCGCCGGTCGCGGTTGGTGATGATGTTGATGGTTTTATCGCGATCGCCATCGTCGATGCCCGAAAACTGCGATTGGTCAGACTGCTTGTCGTACAACTGTACTTTATCAATAATTTCGGCGGGCAGGTTACGGGTGGCCATCTTGGGGTCGTTCCCGAAAAATGGTTTTCCATCCACCAGTATCCGTTTCACGTCCTGTCCCTGTGCTTTCACGGCCCCATCCCGATCTACTTCAACGCCCGGCAGCCGCTTCAATAAATCCTCGACTACGGCGTTGGGCTGTGTTTTAAACGAACCCGCGTTGAACTCCAGCGTGTCGCCTTTGATCACCACTGGGGCACCATTCACCGTCACTTCGGCCAGTGATTTCACCTCTGGTTTCATCAGCAACGAGCCGAGGGCCTGTTCGGGGTTTTCGACAGTAACGGTCAGGTTGCGCCGGAGCGATTGGTAGCCCACATACGTCACCATGACCTGATACGATCCTTCGACCACGTTGCGGAACAGGAACTCGCCTTCGCCCCCCGTAATCTGAAAGGTTACCAACGATGAATCGCGGCCCCGGAGCAGCGAAATAGTGGCTTCGGGCAGGCCCTGCCTGTTGGTCGAGTCGATGACCAATCCGCGAATGGTACCGATGCCTTTTTGCTGGGCAAATGTGCCGGGGGAAAGGAGGAAAAAGGAGAACAGCGGGACGACGATTCGGAGAAGTGAACGCATAGTGTGAGGGGTGGATTTCTAATTCCGCACCGGGTTCTCGGCCATCATCCGTTGCCGAAAACTGGCCATTGCCTTCCGGCGAATTTCTTCCATTGCTTTTTTCGACACCAACTGCGCCTTCGGATTGGGCCGGAGGGTGGCTTCGTCAATGGGTTTGGGGTCAATTTTGGTGGCTTTGTAGGCTTCCTGATCACTCTCGATTTGCAACACCACACCCTTGTCGGGGGTCAGGCTGGCCACGGGCGAGTAGGTGAAAGGCAGTTCAGTAGTGTACCAGATGATATAGGGCGTATTTTTGAGATTGGCCGTAGCTTTCTGGCATTTATACCCCGCAATCTTGCGTGTTTTGTCGTCGGTCTTCCAGGTTGAATCGCGGACAATGGGGCTGTCGCTGCGGTAATAATCGGTGGACACGGAGTCTTTTTTGATCGCCAGAATCGTAATCCGGTTTTGGGCGTTCATGTCCACAAAAGCCTCATTCTCGAAGGGCCGACGCATATTTTGCCGGTCGAACCGCCGTTGGTTACCGTCGCCCTGACCATCGCGGGTCTGGCCACCGTCGCCACGAGTACCATCGCCACCTCCACCCATACGCATCATGCGCATACCACCAGCCATGTCCGATTTCTCCACCGCCATGCCGTTGGCAAACGACAGCGATTGCCCAAACGTAGTGGTTTGCGGAATGTCGAGCGTTTGGCCGTTGGGCATGGTACCACCGGGCCGAACTTCCTGCCCATTAACGTTTACCCGCACCTGCGACATATCAACCCTGCGGGTGACCTCATAACGAATCTCGCCCGACGAAATGGCTTCCTGAGCCGAAGCTGCCTGAGCCAGCAACAGGCCCCCGGCAGCTAATAGATAGTGATAGTAGTTCATAGTACAAAAGAAACGCAATTGCGGGGTAATGTTGCACGGAAGCGGCTGGTTCTGAATGAAAAGCCTGCTAAATATAGATGAGTGGGGTAAATCTATAGACGAAAGAAGGGAGTCAGCACCGTTTGCCAAACCGCATGGACTCCCTACTTTCGTTTAGAGATTCGTTTTGTCCCCTATCTTTGCTCTCGTTGCCAATTGTAACTATGAACCAAACCTCCCTTTTGCAGCCTCCGTCTCCACGTCGGCTAAGGCCGCATCTGCTTTTCGTGCTGGGCTTCCTGCTACTGGCCAGCCTCTATTTTATTCCCGCGTTTCAGGGTAAAGAACTGCCCATGCAGGACATCCGGCAGAGCTACGCATCGACCATCGAGTTGCGCGAGTTCAAAAAACAAACCGGCGAGTTTCCGCTCTGGACAAACGCCCTGTTCAGCGGGATGCCCGCCTACATGATCGCCTTCGACTATCCCTACACCTTTGTGGGTCGCTCGGTCGATTTTGTGCTGAATCTCATTCCCCGACCTGTTAACTTGCTGTTTATCACCATGGTGAGTATGTATTTGCTGCTGCTGGTGATTGGCCGGAAAACCGAAACCGAGGAGACCGACGCGCAATCCGACAACAGCTCGTCGCGCCGGTGGCTGGCGGCAACGGGGGCCGTGGCCTACGCCTTCGGAACCTACCTGCTACTGGCGGTAGAGGCTGGTCACGTTTCGAAAGTGTGGGCCTTTGCCTATGCGCCGGGTGTGCTGGCGGGGGTGATTCTGGCTCTGCGCGGGCGGTACTGGGTGGGCGCGGCAATCACCGCTTTCTTTGCCTGTATGGAGTTGAATGCCAATCACTTGCAGGTGACGTATTACCTGTTTATCCTGATCGTGATTTACGTTCTGATGGAAGGCATCGCCCTCATTCGGGCGGGCAAAGCAAAACAATTGGGCTTAGGGCTGGCATTTCTGGCGGTGGCGGGTGGCCTCGGTGCAGCTAGTTTCAGCAAGCGGTTGCTGGTGTTGAATCAATACCAGAAAGAAACCATTCGGGGCCGCTCCGAACTGACCACCAAAACCACGGCGCAGGCTGCTAACAACTCCACGTCGGACACGACCGTGGCGGCTTCGGCACCGGCGGCAACGAGTCAGGATGGGCTGGATAAAGACTACGCCTTCAACTGGAGTTATGGCAAAGCCGAAGCGTTGAATCTGCTGATACCCAATTTGTTTGGGGGCGGGTCGGGTGGTCTTGATCAGAAATCGGAGATGTATAAAGCCTTGATCAGCAAGGGTGTTGACCCGGCTGCGGCCCTGCAATTTGCCGAATTGGGTGCGCCCATGTACTGGGGCGATCAACCGGGTGTGGGCGGGCCATCGTATGCAGGAGCCGTGTTGCTGTTCCTGTTTGTGCTGGGCCTCACGCTCTCCACCAACCGCATTCGCTGGTATTTGCTGGTGAGTGCGCTGCTGATGATTGCCATTGCGATGGGTAAAAACCTGCTGTTCCTCAACGGGCCGCTGTTCGATTATCTGCCCCTGTTCAACAAGTTTCGGGCCGTGACAATGACCATGGGCATGGCTCAACTGTTCCTGGCAGCGGGGGCGGTGCTGGGTGTGCAGGTCCTGGCCACCCGCAACCTCTCGTTCGACCAACTGAAACGCCCACTACTCATCAGTTTCGTTCTGACGGGGGGCGTGGCTCTGGTTTTGGCCCTGTTGGGGAGTTCGTTCTTTACTTTCCAGACGGCCAACGATATTCCCGTGCTAGCGCAATATTTTGGCGAACAGGGTGCCACCGAAATGCTCCGCGCCCTCATCAGCGACCGCCAAAGCATGGCCCGCTCCGATGGGTTCCGCTCGTTTATCTTTATTGCCCTCACGGCAGGAGCCATTTATTTGTTCGTGACAAAGCGCATCAAGCCAATCGTTTTCTTTCCGGCTTTGCTGGCCCTGATGGTGTTCGATTTGTACATGGTCGATAAGCGATTCCTGAACAACGGCAACTTTATCCCGAAAACCCAGGTGAACTCTGCCTTTGAAGAAACCCCCGCCGATGCTTCTATCCTGACTGATAAGTCGTTGAGTTACCGGGTGTGGGATCAAACGGGGAGTTTTATGAATGATAACCGGACTTCCTTTTTCCACAAGTCGATTGGTGGGTATCATGCGGCCAAGCTGCGTCGGTATCAGGAGTTGATCGAGTATGCGTTTCCGAAAAATACGCTCAACATCCTGAACATGCTAAACGGCAAATACGCCATTATTCAGCCGCAGCAAGACCCCAATGCCCAACAACAGCAACCCGCTGCACCCGTGGCACAGGCTAATCCCGAAGCTCTCGGTAATGCGTGGTTCGTGAAAACGGTGTTGCCCGTGGCCGATGCCGATGCCGAAATCGCGGCTATGCAAACACTCAACGCCCGCGACTCGATGGTAGTTGATAAACGGTTCAGCGAACAACTCGCGGGCTTGCCAACGCTCGACACCACCGGGGCTACCATCAGCCTGACCAAATACATCCCCGACCACCTGACCTACGAAAGCAACGCCCCAACGGAACAGTTGGCGGTTTTCTCGGAAGTCTATTACCGGGGCGACTCCGACTGGAATGCGTATGTAGATGGCAAAAAAGTACCGCACATGCGGGCTGATTACGTGCTGCGGGCCATGCGTGTTCCGGCGGGTAAACACACGATTGAGTTCAGGTTTGAGCCGCCCATTGTGGCTCTCGGCGATACCCTCGATCTGATTGCCAACGTCTTGTTACTGGCCTTTATTGCGGGAGCTATTTGGTTGAGTATGAGGAAATCGAACGTGATTGCGTAGCGAACGATGAGAACGCACATGACGCCCATACCGCCGGTGGGATGGGGCGGGATGTTAACGGATTTTGTACGAAAAGATCTGTCTGATTTCCGCCTGGGACTACTAGTGGTATGGGCATCCTGTGCATTACTGCTTTTGGGTTTGACGGTGGCATCACAGGCCCAATGCACCCGGCTTGGCGAACTAACCGGAGCCTTGGGACTCCAGCCAACACCAGTGGGCTGTATCCCGTTTAGTATTACCGTGGTGAATACGAACGTAACCAAAACCCAGACCAATACCCGGTTTGTATTCGAGTATGACGGGCAGAACGAGACGAAGCTAACGACCAATCCAGTATATACATATCGGCAAGCGGGCGTGTATCGTTTACTGCAACTGTCTGATATGGATGGCATACCCGCTCGAACATGTGCCGTTGTGACGGTCTACGATACATTACCTCCCTTGCTTTCGCTCCTTTCCTGTGGTTCCAGCCTAACGCTCACTGTAGCGACTTCGCCCTTATCGCCCTATGAGGCATACCAGATTGACTGGGGTGATGGTCAACTTGAACGAGTACTACCCGCAGAAGCCCGAAACAAGGTGCATGTCTATAGTGCCGAAAACACGTACCGCATTCGGGTGAAGGGTCAGTATCACTTCGTTGAATGCGGAGGCTTAACCACCCGCTTGTTTAGCCCCGGAAAGCCCAAAAAGCCCCCAACAATTAGCCGCCTTGAGCCTCGGGGCCAGCAAATCGGGGTGTTTGTGAATAACGAAGACGAAGGGTTGTATGTACTTGAACAGCAGGTGGGAGCGGGTATTTTTCAACCGGTGGCCAACGGCTCCCGGGCCACCGCCAATCAACTGGTGGCCCCGCTCGATACGTCCCAGGTAAACTGCTTTCGGCTGGTGCAGGCCGACCCGTGTTTTCCCCCCATCAATTACGCGGCTACCTGCTACGAACCACCCAAGCCTAAACCACCCGTATCAACGGTGCCAGTGTTGAGTTGGTGGCTCCCCTCGGCGTTTACCCCCAACGGTGACGGCCAGAACGATACATTCGGCGTAATTGGCCAAACTGACTCCACGAATTTTCAACTGAGCATTCTGAACCGATGGAGTGTCCTTGTTTTTCGTACCACCGATCCTACCCAGGCGTGGAATGGTACTGTTTCGGGTGAGCCAGCACCAGTAGGAATGTACGGTTTCTATATTCTTAATGGGCGTATCGGCACCGAAAATAATCAGAAAAGCGGAATGGTTTTGTTGGTACGCTGACGGTGTACAACGGAGCACCGCTCCATTGTACATAAATAACCATGCACGCAAAAGCTGCTATCGCCACCGGAACGGGTCAGTTCCGCATCGCCACCATTGAGGTACACCCGCCACAGGGTGATGAACTACTGGTTGAACTGAAAGCAGCCGGTGTTTGCCACACCGACTTCGATTCTATGTCGTGGGGAAAGCCGCTCGTGATGGGCCACGAAGGTGCGGGTATC
>JAJAYX010000157.1 GCA_026785985.1 Rudanella sp.
GACCTAAAACTCCAGATTTATGTACATGACAAAAAGCAGAAGTTCCTTAAACTGGTCAGCTCTTCGCTATCCATGAGCGACTCTGCGACGATCATGCTGCCACCGTCAGCTAAGTTTCTCAGTATAAGCATTGTGGGGAAAAATATAAACCAGAGTCAGTTGAGCAACATAGCCATTAATGGCCGCGATATTGCCCCATCAGAATTCCTGCTAATCGCCCCTGAACCTTATCAATTGACGGTTTCATTGACCGGGGGCTTTCTTCTGAATAGGTAATAGTGGCTTTATACCCTAGTTTTACTCAATGAAGCAAACCATCAGCATCATCGGCCTCGGCTGGCTGGGCGGTCCGCTGGCCCACGAACTTACCCGCCAGGGTCACCAGGTTCTGGGCAGTACTACCTCTCCCGAAAAACAAACCCAGTTACAGGCCGTAGGAATCGACGCTTATTTACTTAACCTTGCCCCCCAACCCAAAGGCGATTTGGAAGCCCTCCTGAATGCTACTATTCTGGTAGTAAATGTTCCGCCCAAAGCGGGTAAGTTTGGTGATGATTTTCACCCAACTCAGATGAAACTTCTTGCCGAAGCTGTGCAGAAATCAGCCGTGCGTTGGGTGATTTATGTTAGCTCCACCTCCGTTTACCCCGAACTGAGCCGGATTATGACGGAAGCCGATGTACAAACCCCCGACCAATCGGCGGCACCCGCACTGGTTCGGGCCGAACAAATGTGGCTGGGGTTGCAAACCGATGTGTTCCGGGTAACGATTCTACGCTGTGGAGGGCTAATGGGGTATGAGCGACAGGCTGGTAAATATGTGGCGGGCCGGACGGTCAACAGTGGGGCTGCACCGGTCAATTATATTCACCGCGACGATGCCGTGGGATTGATCTGCGCTGTGATTGAGAAGCAGCTAACGGGCGTTTATAATATGGTGGCCCCCCAGCATCCAAGTCGGGCCAACGTGTATCGGGAGAGTTGCAAAAAGCATGGTTATGAACTCCCAATACTGATTGAACCCACTGAACCAGTGGCATTTAAACTAATTAGTTCAGCAGAAGTAATCCGACAAACAGGGTACGTTTTCCAATATGCTAACCCGCTTGATTTCCCTTAAAACCGTTACAGACAGCCACTAACGTTCTGGCAAGTAAAGCATTTACGGTGGGCCATACTGTCAATTAAAGAATTGGGCTTATTTTTACTTCCCAAATCCTCCGTAACATGTATCGTCGTTTATATTTAACACTTGTCTGCCTGTTGGTTGGCCTGATACCCACTATCCTTTTTGGGCAGTCGTCCGACAAAAATGCTCTCCCTCCGACGCGCAAACTAATAGACGAACGCAGTATCGACTACCTCGACTTTCGGGCACTTCGCTTTCATTTGCATAATGCGGTTGAGCATTACAATCATCAGAGTGAAGCCAATGCTAACATAGCTCGTACCCTTAAAACACAGGCCGATTCACTCAGTCAGTTACGAACACAGCTAAAGGCTCAAACCACGCAGATTCAACAACTGAAACAAGTTAACCGTCAGTATGAAAAACAGAGTGCAGGCCAAAAATCGGTAATTGATTCGGTGCATCGGTTGACGGCCCGGCTGAATTACGAACACCAACTGATTTCCGATCCACGCGTGTTGCGGATTTACAAGCTTCCGCTGGCAGACGTTCGCAAGGTTTTAGCCGATAATATAGCCAAAGCCGATGATAGGTTTAGTTATGAAGGTAGTCCTACTGCTACAATGCTGACCATTAAGCGGCAATTCGACAAAAAAACCGATAAATGGTGGTCTTTCGATAAAGACACTGACAGCGTGTTAGAGATAACGCTTAGGCTACTTGAACACCAGTATGATGCTCAGCGAACAGTGTTATATGTGGATGCCCGATTGCAGCAAAAAGACCGTAGTAGTGATAAACCCTACGAAGAGCAACTCGAACCTGAAAAAACGCTACTTTACCGGGAGCGTGCGCTTCAATTATTAGAAGGATTTTTGCATAGTATGTCCGAAAAGTAGCTCATAGCGTAGCAAGTATTTTTTTTATACTACTGTCGGTGCGTGTTAAATTTACCTTAAAATAGCTGATAATGAGTTTATTAATTCTTTAAAAGTAGTTTAGCTTTACAGAATTGATGACCCACTTATGAACCTCTACACTACTCTTCTTGTGGTTTCGCTGACCATTACGGCTGCCTACTCCCAAACCCCTCTGCCGGCAGATTCTGGATCTATATTCGCGCTGGAAAAAGCAGGCGATGAGATCCGAAAACTCCAGAAACAAATCAACACGCTTAAAGCGCAGCTTCGGCAGGAAGCTGTCCAGAATCGCCAGTTAAGGATTCAAATTAGCGAGCTGAATCGGTTGGTAAACTACAAAACCGATTCTATTGGCGGTTTACAAGCACAGGTCGGCGATCAGCTCGTCCGTATAGAACAGCTTCGGCAAATGAACCAGCAAACCGAAAAAGTGCTATCCGAAACACGAATATCACTCGATTCGGCCCGTCAGCAAATAGCCCGTCTTCGCTACGATCAGCACCACTTGACCGACAGCCGTGTCATTCGTATCTATCAATTTCCCACAACCGAAACACGGGCGATTTTGCTACGGAATCTTGCTAAAGATGACGCTGGTTTTCAGTACGACGATGACACTACCAGCAATGTGCTGACGGTTACCCGCCGGTTCGATGATCAGGCCGAAGCCTGGTGGGTCTTCGATAAAACTCTCGACACTGTTCTGGAAATAACGCTTCGGTTGGAAAAGCATCAGTTTGACCCACAACGCACTATTGTTTATGCCGATACGAAGTTGATGCAGAAAACACGCTACACCAATAAACCCTTTGAAGAACAACGTGAGCCAGAAAAAATAGTACTATACCGGAATCGCGCACTTCGCCTATTGGAAGGAAGCCTTAGCAGCACATCAGACAAATAAATACTACCCATAAATCAAGCTTATTGATGACAACCTCTTTACCAAAACTACCTGGTTTCTTCACATTATGGCAGCTATTCATTATAGTTAGTCTATGTTGCTTTGGGAATGACACGTTTGCTCAGAATGGCACAATAATCGTACAAGGACGCGTTTCGCGCATTACTACCGGAGAACCGCTGGCGGGGGCTTCCGTTTTTATTAAGGGCACCAATCGGGGCGTTATAACCGATCTTAATGGCCGTTATAAACTAACCGTAAATGAACGGGCAACGCTCGTAATACGGTTTATGGGTTTCCGTGATATAGAAACAGATATTCTCCCCATTGGTCGCCGGATCGAACGAAATTTTGCTTTGACCAGCAATGATACTCAATTGGCCGATGTGGTGGTGGCAGCCAACCGGGTCGACGAATATCTCCAGAAAGTGCCGGTGGCAGCTTCGGTAGTGGGTCGGCGCGACCTCGAACACCGAAGCGTTTATAACACCATGGAGGCCCTCAACAATACCCCAAACCTGATTACCGACTCCTGGCTCAACTCGCAGGTGTCCTTTTCAATTCGGGGCTTATCGACCGTCTTCGACAATGCTGGCTTTGAGTCTACCGTTGCCCTGTATATCGATGATGTGTATTTTTCCCGGTCTTTCGCCTTCAATCAAACCCTTATGGACATTGACCGGGTAGAGGTATTGCGGGGTCCACAGGGCACTCTCTTTGGCAAGAATACCATCGGGGGCGTAATTCATGTCATTTCAGAACAACCTGAAATGGCTAATAATGGGCAGATCGAGCTGAACTACGGAAGCTATAACTTCCGACAGATACGGGCCAAGCTCAACCAGCAACTTATCAAAAATAAATTGGCAGTGCGGCTCACGGGGGCCGTTTCGCTGCGTAATGGCTACATCACGGACAAGATTCCTGCCATCGAAGCAGTTAATAAAACGGGTTTTTATGGCTTGCGCGGATCGGTACTCTATACGCCAAAGGAGCATATAAACCTCACTTTCCGAGGCTACTTTGGCCGTGACCAGAATGCAGAAAATACCTTTGTTTACGCCAGCAAACCCGATTACAATCCGGTTGGGCTGGACGCCGACGAAAAGCAGACCACCCACCAAAACCTGCCCAATACATTCGGCCGGAAACAGTATGGGGGCGTAGCGAAGGCCGAGATCAAATTAGGCCGAAATACATTGACCAACGTAACCGCCTATAACTGGTCTGAAGATAGCTATTTTGGCGATAATGACGTGTCGGCAGCCGATGTTTCGCGCTGGGGTCGTGCACAGGGATTAAAAACCTTTAGCCAGGAAATCCGTATTAACTCTCCTCGTGATCAGCCATTTGCGTATGTGGGTGGCCTTTATTTTCTGAGCGAGCAAATCAGTGCTGTCGATACGTTTACGCTTGAAAAGGGCTTTTTACCAGTAGCTAAAACACTGCTCGGAACCAATTTTCCGCTCACAGGGAATCTATTTAACAGTGAAGGATATACTACACGAAGTTCTATTCAGTCACGAAGCATAGCTGGTTTTTTATCGGGCAGTTATGAACTAACCAAAAAGCTTCGGCTAAACGGTGGCCTCCGTCTGACTGTCGAAAACCGCCGGTTGCAGTACAAACAGCAGGTACAGCGGCAGCTTGTAGACAATTTACCCATTGGTTTTATTGACCTTTACGCTACGGATGTGAACGCAGGGGGGCAACCCATAGAACGCAAAGCAGATAATACGGCTGTATCGTACGATTTAGGTCTTGACTATCGCTTCACCCCCACGCTTATGGCCTATTCTAAATTTGTAAAAGGATTTAAAGGGGCTGGTTTCAATACGTCCGTCACTACCGATCCCGAAGGAGGTGGCCTGGTTTTTCGACCCGAATACGTAACCAACTACGAACTAGGGATAAAGGCTAAAGTAAGTGAGCGTATTCAGATAAACGGAGCCGCCTTTTACACCAATTACAAAGACAAACAGGAATTGCTCGATCAGGGCACACGGGTGCGGGTAGCAAACGCTCCGCTAACGCGGGGATGGGGAACAGAACTGGAGTTTTCGGGTATGCTCAAACGCTTCCGGCTCGATGCCTCAATTGGCTATCTGAATTTGCACTATATCGACTTTCCCTTTGGGTCAGATGAGGCCGGAAATCCCGTCAATTATGCCGGCAATCAACTCTTGAAAGCCCCCAACGTTACCTTCTCATTGGCTCCCGAACATTATTTTGTACTGACTGACAAACTCCGTCTCTACGCCAGCCTCAATATCAATCATACCGGCAAAGCGTATAACGACATTGCCAATTCGGAGATAATTGCCCGCCAACCGGCTACGATCTACAATGGCCGGGTTGCTTTAGTACCTGGCAACGGCAAATGGAGCATAGCCTTGTGGGGCAAAAATCTCACGAATCGGTTTTTTATTCAACATGGCTGGGAGTACGACTGGGGCGATCAGATTTCGTGGAGCCGACCCCGGTACTTTGGCCTCGAAGTGTATCTCAACTTTCGCTGATGCGTTGATGATTATCTACGCCGGGGGTCAACGGGCAACTTACGATCTCCCGACTGGTAGTTGCGGCCAACGCCGAAGTTATAACCCAGCCCAAGCGTGATCGTTTGGTTGCGGACATTACCAGGCGCTATGGAAATATCGCTCAGACCCTGCGTAAAACGCAAATCAACTAAAAAACGCTCTCGGTTTCGAACCCGAAAGTTCAATTGTAAACCGCCCGTTACGCCAACATCAGCGGGCCGAAAGTTGACAGAGTTGTCGAAACGATCACTGGGTGTGCCTTGTGTTGGATCGAACTTGGCTCCCGTTTTCAGGGCCACCGATGGTCCAACGAATAGGTTTGGCCGGAAGTTACCTCCGTTGTTCAGAAAGTACCGCAACGTGATAGGCACCTCAATGTAGTTTATCCGCTGACGCGAGTTGCCGTTCGTGAACTGTGCCCCCCGCTGTGAATAGAGAATATCAAAAGCAAATCCAAAATGGCTGATGTCGCTATACATGAAGCCAATACCCGCTGATGCGCCGGGTACATATTTATTATCCGGAATATCCCCGATAAATTTTGACATGTTCAGTCCCAGCCGGGGGCCAGCACTCCAGCGTTGGCGAGATTGGGCATTTGCGGAAGTTAAACCAATGGTAATCAGGGATAACGTGAGTACTGTAAGTCGAAAAAAACCAGTCTTTTGCATAGTGAGTTAATTAATTAGATACTGCCACCTAAACACCCTCCCGAACTGATTGTTTCATTTCCTTTAATCTCTTTCGTGAACGGCCCAACTATCGTACTTTTGACTTAGTGTGATTTGCCGCCTTCACTCGAACGTCCACACGGTCTTCAATGGAACACCAGCCCAGTCTTTACTATTTCACTCTTTCGCCCTACATGAAACGCCCCTCCTTATACTTCACCGACGATCATGAGTTATTCCGGCAGAGCGTCCGGCAGTTTATTCAGAAAGAAGTGGTGTCCCATACCGAAGAATGGGAAACCGCCCGCCGAATCCCTCTTTCCGCTTTCCAGCGCATGGGCGAGTTAGGCTTTTTGGGTCTCCCCTACGCCGAAGAGTATGGTGGCACCAACGCCGATTTCTGGTTTTCGGTAGTTTTTCTGGAAGAGTTAGCCCGTTGCGGCATGGGAGGTTTCGCTACGGCAGTTAGTGTACACCAGTTTATGGCCATTAATCACCTGGCAAAAGCGGGTAGCCCAGCCCTCAAAGAGCAATTTTTAGTCCCTGCCATTGCGGGCGAAAAAGTGGCCGCCCTTGCCATTTCCGAACCCGATGCCGGTTCCGATGTGTCGGCGATCCGGACGGTGGCCCGACGCGAAACCAACCCGGAAACGGGGCAGGACGAGTATGTTATCAGCGGAGCCAAAACGTTTATCAGCAACGGCACCTACGGCGATTTTGTGACCCTCACGGCCAAAACAAAACCGGAGGCCGGGGCTAACGGAATCAGCCTGATTGTGGTGGACTTGAACAGCCCCGGCGTGACCCGAACCAAACTCAACAAAATGGGCTGGCACTCCTCCGACACCGCCGAAATCCGCTTCGATGAGGTGCGGGTGCCGGTCACGAACCTCATTGGAATGGAGAATATGGGGTTTTATTACCTCATGGAAAGCCTGCAACTCGAAC
>JAJAYX010000158.1 GCA_026785985.1 Rudanella sp.
ATCCTATCCAACAACATTCCCTTTCAGTATGTTAACCTGGATAACATCACAAAAAACGCGGGTATTATTGGAGCGGGTATTGCAGGCGTTGCGTCGGCCATTCGCTTGGCTGTGAAAGGATATAAAGTCGATGTGTTCGAGGCAAATTCGTACCCTGGTGGCAAACTATCCACCCTTGAAGTTACCGGCGAATCAGGCACGTATCGCTTTGATGCGGGGCCGTCATTATTTACGTTGCCCCACCTGGTCGAAGAGCTTTTCAGGCTGGCAGGCGA
Organism: Rudanella sp.; assembly: GCA_026785985.1. Taxonomy (GTDB): domain Bacteria; phylum Bacteroidota; class Bacteroidia; order Cytophagales; family Spirosomataceae; genus Rudanella. The sequence goes on from JAJAYX010000158.1 coordinate 276, forward strand.
GAACCCCGCCGATCATTTTGAGTATGTCCGGCTCCCCGAAATCTGTCGCTACTTTTGGGACGACCACACCCGCCTAACCGCCTGGGCCGACCCCGACCGCTTTGCCCGCGAAGTGGAAACCCAACTCGGCGAACCCGCCGACCGTATCCGTAACTTCCTCACCGACAGTGCGTTCAAATATAACATCACTGATCAGTTGTTTCTGCATAACTCACTGCACAAGGCTCAAACCTGGCTCGGCCCGGAGGCCATGCGCGGCTATTTGAACCTGCCCCGGCTGGGGGTGTTTGGCACTATGAACGCAGCCAACACCCGCACGTTCAGTAATCCCAAAGTGGTGCAGCTTTTCAATCGCTACGCCACCTACAACGGCTCCGACCCTTACCAAACGCCCGCCCTACTCAACATTATTCCTCACCTGGAATACAACATCGGCGCGTTTTTTCCCAAAAAAGGCATGGTCAGCATCACCAACTCGCTGGTGGCCCTCGCCGAACGGCTCGGTGTGCGGTTTCATTACAACACGCCTGTTCAGGAGATTGTGGTGGAAGGGGGGAAGGCAATGGGCGTTAAAATAGGGAGAGCCCAGGAAACCCACTCCGTCTCATCGCCGGCCTCCTTTCTGCCTTTCTCCCTTCTCCTCTCGAATATGGACATCACGCCCACCTATCGGCGGCTGATGCCCGGGCAACCGGCCCCGGAACGAACGCTGAGTCAGCCACGGTCGTCGTCGGGGCTGATTTTTTATTGGGGGATTCGGAGGCAATTTCCCGAACTGGATATGCACAATATCTTCTTTTCGAACGATTACCGAACCGAGTTTGAGTATTTGTTCCAACGGCGCGACCGGCTCTACGAAGACCCCACCATTTATGTGAACATTACGGCCAAAACCAAACCCGATGATGCCCCTCCGGGCTGCGAAAACTGGTTTATTCTGCTTAACGCCCCCGCCAACGAAGGGCAGGACTGGGACTCAATTATTGCACAAACCCGGCGGGATGTGATCCGAAAACTCAGCCATAATTTGAGCGTTGATGTGGCCTCGCTTATTGAGTGTGAGGCTATTCTGGATCCGCGCATGATTGAATCGCGCACGTCATCGGCGCAGGGTGCCCTCTATGGAACAGCTTCTAACAATCGGTTTGCCGCGTTTCTACGACATCCCAACTTCTCGTCAAAAATCAAAAACCTGTACTTCGTGGGGGGCAGCGTTCATCCGGGAGGAGGCATCCCGCTGTGTTTACTATCAGCCAAAATCGCCACGGAGTTAGTGTAAAAAAAGGTTGGGACACGGAGTTGCACAGAGAAGCACGGAGTTACACAGAGCTTTTTTCTTGCCTTTTTTCTCTGTGCAACTCCGTGCAACTCCGTGTCCCAACCCTTATATTTCGGAATGAATTCCTCGTATTTAATAATTGCGCTGAGTGTTTCGGTGCTGATTTCCTATGCGTTTGACCTGTTCAGCAGTCGGTTCAAAACGCCCTCAGTGATTTTGCTGCTGGCATTGGGCATGATTGCTCAACAAGTGACCAGTTATTTTGGCATCACGCTTCCCTATGTGGCCCCTGCCCTATCGACCCTTGGCACACTGGGATTGATTCTGATTGTGCTGGAAGGCGGCCTCGATCTTGAAATTGAATCCTCCAAATACGGCCTTCTCCGGCGAACGGCGCTATCTGCTGTGGGGTCTCTGGTTTTCACTACAGTGCTGATTGCCAGCGTGCTGTTTTTGTTATTGGAAGAAACGTTTTACCGCTGCCTGATCAATGCCCTGCCTTTTGGTGTCATCAGCCGAACGGTTGCTCTGCCGGGCGTTCAGAATTTGCAGGATGGTCAGCGCGAATTTGCCCTCTACGAATCGTCGTTTTCGGATATTATGGGCGTTATGCTGTTCAATTTTGTGTTGCTCGCCCAGTCGTCGTCGGTGTTGGGGGCTACCCTGTTGTTTGCGCGGGATACTATAGTGGTGTCCATTGTGGCTATCATTTGTTGCTTCGGGCTGCTGTATCTGATTAGCCGGATTAACCATACCGTTAAGTTTCTGCCCATTATTTCGGTGTTACTACTGGTCTATGCCGTAGCCCAGATTTACCAGATGTCGTCGTTGCTGATTATTCTGGTTTTTGGTCTTTTCCTGAACAATACCGAACTGTTTATTCGGGGCCGGTTAGATCAGATTTTCAAGAATGATCTGTTCGAAAAAGAACTGGATCAACTCAAAAATCTGACCGCCGAAGGAGGCTTTGTTATTCGCACGTTTTTCTTTTTGCTCTTCGGCTATGCCGCCAACCTCACTGCCCTCCTCGACCTCGATGCCATCATCGTTAGCGTGTTGTTCGTGGGGATCATTCTGGGCGTTCGCTACGTGGCACTTCGGCTGGCATTCCGGTGACCGGTTATGCCCCTGCTGTGGGTGGCCCCACGCGGCCTCATCACCATTTTGCTATACCTAAACATTCCCGACTCGCTCAAACTAACGGGCTTTCGCGAAGGCGTTCTGATGCTGACCGTGTTGCTGTCGGCATTTGTTATGATGGGGGGCCTGATCGGCAGTAAACAACCCACGGAGGGCAGCTAACCCGGCTTATACCCCCTCCACCGTCACCTCAACACCGTTCAGGGCGGCATTGCCCGTTAGTTCGTCCATCAGCGTTTCGTCGGTGAGGTCGTTGATACTGACACCAGCGTGCGCCCGGGCCACATCAAGCTGAATACCAGCACGGTTATGGCCGTAGCCGTGGGGCATCGACACCACGCCGGGCATCATGTCGTTGGTCACTTCGGCTGGTAATTCCACACTCCCCACCCGCGATTCGACCCGCACTGCCTGCCCGTTCACAATGGCTAAGCGGAGTGCATCGGTCGGGTTAATTTGCAGGGTGCAGCGGTTGCGGCCTTTCACCAAACGGTGGGCATTGTGCAACCAGGAGTTGTTATCACGCAAATGTCGGCGGGAAATCAGGTTTAAGCGGTCCGGCGATCCGGTGGCTGATGGCTCGTGAGTAGTAGCTGGTAGCTGTACGCGGGTCAGGTCGTTGAGAAACGGAGCCGTGGCCACATCAATGCGCCCGTTGACAGTGGTCAGGCGGTCGGGCAGTTGCGATTGGAGGGGACCAAGGTCGATGCCGTGCGGGTTGTCGCGCAGGGTTTGCACCGATAGGTTTTGGTCTTTGTAGGGGCCATAACGCAGGGCCATGTCGATCTTTTGCTCCGGGTTTTCGGGTTGTGGGCCAGTAGTGGGTGGTTCAGCACTCCAGGAATAGCTCTCGTTCTCCAGATAGAGCCGGAGGTTCTCATAAATCTCCCAGTCGTAGAGCATACCGGCAGGTTTGGGCACCATCGGGTCTGAGTAGCGGGTAGTGTTCCGAATGGCCAACGCATGGAATGTCACGTCGTAATGCGCCGTTTCGAGACCCGTGGCCGGGGGCAGAATATAGTCGGCAT
>JAJAYX010000159.1 GCA_026785985.1 Rudanella sp.
GGGTCGCCCGTGCGATTGCGTCCCATTGAGAGTCGGTCAATGGCGTCCATTGTTTGGTCATGGCTTTGATGTTTGGAGACAACAAAGTTGGCACGACTCTCAATAATTTCAATTCCCCAACACGCTTTAAAGGAATATCTCAGCTTTAAGGATATTTATTTTGATATAGCATGTAGATTTATGGTTCAAATAGAATAGATTAGGTCACAGTGGGAATTGCTGTTCGTGCATACGTTCGATATTTGATTTTCCCTCATGGAAAAGCCCTTTGAGATAGTGTTGGGCTTTTAGCAGGTTATTTTTGCGACCACAGAGGAAGTTGTTTCCGTAGCCAGTGACGTAAGTGTCGAGTTTTTTTCAGTAACAGGTAGTTCCATGAAGCTAAGATAACAAAGGCGAGTTGATCTGACAAAGTAGAATTAAGTAATTGAAATAAAGGCTATTTAGCCCGTTACGTGGCGTAAAAAGCGGTTTTGTGTTAGCCACCCAAACTTTGTATCAATTTATTAGATCAAACCAGAAAGTGTGCCATGCTGGCAAACCCCAGGTTAGGTTTACAACAACCTGCGAGACAAGCATAATCGATGCCCCAACCCACGTAATTGGATGAATGCATCGGTTGGTGAATAGATCGTATATGAAGAGCGAAATAAACAACGTGTCCATATAAATATACCGAACGTAGATTGCGCTATTTATACCTGGCAACCAGTGCATGCGATCAATGGCCGCTTGCAGTAAAATGAGCGTTGCTAAGAAAAGTAGGCGTTTATGCACCGCTACGTTCTTTCGCACCAGCATACCCCAAGTGAAGAAAACCCCAAACAAAAGCACACCCTGACATTCAGCCAATAAAACATCGAACATAAAACTGTCTATTGGCAGATTATGACTAATCAGAGATCGAATACTGCCAACAATCATGGAAATCCAGACGAGCACACCGAGTCCGACGGAGAATTGGCCCAGTTGCCGATGGAGCCTTACGTTTCCTCTGGAAACCAAGATAGTCTGCGCCAGAAATACGCCTAACCAAGCCGTCATTATAGCTCCGTGCACATGGGCAAACCAATGAATAGGAAATACGCCGGAATAAGCCTCCTGATAGCTACGTAAGAAACCGAGAAAAGCAACGACAGGAAACAGGCAAGCCATGACAACAAAGAAATACTGAGATCTTCGTCTGGGTAACTTTGTATGCTTATTTGGCGTGGCCCCGGCTGGAGCGTCTAAACTTAGTGCTCTTTTCTCCATGGTTATGATTGGCTATTTGATATTAACAGTGTCTCTTCTAAACAGATGGATAGCTCTTCCAAATCGTACGGCACAGGCCGCCCTGACGATTTGGAAGAGCTACCCTTTTATCCGGCACACAACCGTCGTGTAACGGGTAATAATTGTGAATACGACCGGCAGGCGGCCTACTACCTCGTCGGTTGCCGACAATCCGGAGAGTGCGCTAATCAGTTCCCAAGAAGTACGACCGAACAAGGATTTGTCAGAGTTGGCGGCCGCGAAATAGGACAGCCCTTTTCAGGCCGGTGCGACACGCCCGGCGGACATCTTCCGCCCCGCTTGCGCCCGCCCGTACGTCAGGCTACGCCACAGCCACTCCACCGGACCGTAGTGGTAGTGGGCAAGCCACCAGTTGGAGAACGGAATCTGGAGCGCAAAGAAGGCCAGCCCCAATCCGATGGATGCCGCCAGCCCCAGATGGCCCAATTGCCCCAGCCCATAGCCCAAAAACACCATCACCCCCAATGCCGTGTCGGTCAGATACGTGGTCAGGCCCTTGCGCCCCACCGCCACTAATGACCACAACAACGCGGCCCGCGTTTGCCAGAACAGCAGCGTGACGCCCGCTACGTAAAACGCCGACAGGGTGGCCTGATGAACGTCGAAGGCCGTTGCCCCGATTACGCCCCCCCAGCCCGGTGTTGGTGGGCCGAACGATAAACCGCCGTTCAGCACGACCAACCCGGTCGATACCAGCGCGAGCAGCCCCGACGCGGCCAGCAACTGCCGAAAAAGCCGCTGGTGGTTGGGTGTATCCACAAAGATGCGTTTGCGGCCCGCCCACAAACCCAGCAGAAACAGCCCCAGCGTGATGAACAGCCGCCCGGTAAATAGCTGGAACATGAGCGTACCGACCAATCCACCGCTGGCATTCATCTGGACTACTTCGGCGAGCGTACCCGTTTGTTTGATGCGAAACTGAGCCTCGGCCATCGTCACAAAACCCGACCCCTGTGCTTTGCCCGCTTCGATCTGGGAGGGGGTTGGCGGGGGCGCAAACTGCGACTGAACCCGGCCGACAATCAGGGGCGCGTTGAACACCAGCAACAGCCCCAGAATGAGCAGCCAGCGATTGTTCAGGTTGCGCATCGCCACCAGTACCAGGCCCAGCACGGCGTAGATGCGGAGAATATCGCCGGAGTAGAACAGGCTGTGAATGAAGCCAATAGTAAACAGAATCACCAACCGCCAGATTGTCCGGCCTACAAACGGACGATTCTGTTTGGATGAATTGTCCATCTGAATGGCGAAACTCAGGCCAAACAGAAACGAGAAAATGGTGAAAAACTTCCCAAACGCCAGATACCCCGCGGTTTCATTCAGCGCGAAGTCGAGGGGCGAAAACAGGTTCAGCGTACCCGCCGATGGGGGCGTTGGCCCGGCCAAATACTGATTGGCGCAGTGAGCCACGATGATGCCGATCAGCGAGAAACCGCGCAGGGCGTCGATGACCGCAATACGGTCCAGTTTGTCATTTTGGGTGGTAGTTGAGGACATGCGGTCTGGGAGAGTCATGGTTATTGGTTTTATGAGGGGTGAATTAGACCGGGTTATGTCTTCGGGACTGGGCTGACATTGCCCGATCCTTTTTATCTGTTGGTCGCCAAAAGAAAGCCGTCACGGAATGTATCTCCGTACTTAAAACTGAAAGTAGATAAACGAGCCGCTGCTTTTCTGCGTCAGAATCACCAGAATCAGCATTCCCGCCCAACCCAGACTCAAGACCCACCAGGGCAACCGCTTCGACAGGTTCAGTAATGAACTGTTGCGCATGAGCCAGTGGCAGGTAATCAGCACGACGGTGACGAGGCCGACGGTCAGAATGGCTAAGTTGGTGAGCATGGCCGCTCCGTTGGGAATAATGCCAAACATCGAAAGCAGCAACAACATGGCCCCGTCGAAGGTGGGGGCGCGAAAAAACACCCACGTTATGTTCACTAAAAAAAGTGTCAGCAGGGCCAGGCCGAACTTCGTGAATGGGTTGGGGAACGACAGCGGTGGAATCACCGAAGCCCGGTTTACCAACGGCGCATCCATCGCTAGTTCGGCAACGCGCACCCGTCGGTTCGCCGACCAGTCGCGCCACAGCCGCTCCAGGCACAAAAACAGCCCGTGCAACGCCCCCCAGATCACGAATGTCCACGAAGCCCCGTGCCAGAGACCGCCCAGCAACATCGTAATCATTAGATTAGCGAACATTCGGACGGCCCCATGCCGGTTGCCCCCCAGCGGAATGTAGAGGTAATCGCGCAGCCAGGTCGAGAGCGTAATGTGCCAGCGACGCCAGAAATCCGAGAAGCCAATGGCTGCGTAGGGATACCGGAAATTGTCGGGCAGCACGAATCCCAGGCAGAGCGACACGCCGATGGCGCAGGTCGAATAACCCGCAAAGTCGCAGAATATCTGGCCTGAAAACGCCAGTACGCCCGTCCAGGCGTCAAGCGTCTGCACGGGGAAGGGCAGGCCAAAAATCAGGTCGGCGGTGTCGGCCAGCAGCCCATCAGCAATGGTTACTTTCATGAACAAGCCCAGCGAGAGCAGAAACAACCCCCAGCTTAGTTGCTCGGCGGTAGCCCGGCGGGGCGTTTTAAATTGCGGAATCAGGTCCTCGGGGCGCACAATCGGCCCGGCTACCAGGTGTGGAAAAAACGTAACGAACAGGGCGAAATTCAGCAAAGACGGCTCCGGGGTGAACCTGCGCCGGTACACATCCAGCGTGTAGGAGAGCGTGACGAAGGTGTAGAACGAAATCCCGACCGGCAGAATAATGTCGGGTTTAGCTGCTTGAAACACGATGCCCACCGCCGACAGTAACGCCGTAAAGTTTTCGAGCAGAAAACCGCCGTATTTAAAGTAGCTCAACATGCCGAGGTTCAGCACCAAGCTGACCGTCAGGAGGAGTTTCCGGCGTAGGGGGCGTTGTTCGAGCGAAATCAGCCGAGCCATGTAAAAGTCCACGACTGTTGACAGCCACAGCAACAGAATAAACGGCGGGTTCCAGAGGGCATAAAACAGGTAACTGGCCAGCAGCAGGTTTATTTTTTTCACCCGCCACGAAAAAGGGAGGTTATGCAGCAACAGGATCAGGCCCAAAAAGACAATGAAGGTGTAGGAGTTGAAAACCATGATTGGAGTTGGTTAGCGGGAAAATGAACCGGTTTCAGCGGGCATTGCGGCTGGTTGCCGACGAAGCGACCAGCCCATTTTTTGCTCGACAATCGGGACCAGACCTTCTGTAAAAGGGATGGCGTCGCTGGGTGACAGGTGCGACCATTCCGGGCACCGGTAGCGGGTCAGGGTCGGATAGTCTTCGAAATGAATACCTGGCGACTGCGTGTGCGCCAGCAAACGATCCCAGTACAACGCACGCGGAAACATTTGTTTTTCACTCTCGAAATAAGGTCCGTCGGATGGCGTTCGGATGAAAAATACCTGGCCACCCCGCGCCCGGATCTGATCCACCGACTTCTTTGTTTCGTTCAGAATTGCCGCCAGCGGGGGGCCAGCAATGGCCTTCTTCGGGCTGTGGGCACCGATCTCCAGCCAAACGCCCTTCACCCTGTTTTGCAGGGCGGTGTCGGCAACAAACGCATCGGTCATTTTGGCTTGCCGGTCCGGATCGTTGCTATCAAATTCGCGGGGAAACTGGGGTCCACCCCACACGCCCGGCCGGGGTGGAACTGGGAACAAATTCAGGAGCGGATTCAGGGCCAGGTTCAGATCGTCTAAGAAAAGGAAATTGTCTTCCAATACACGATTGATCTGAAAGCTAATCTGCTGAGAAAGTGACCAGTTGGGATACGTTTTAACCCGCTTGATAGCCTCTTTTTCTGGAAACGACCCGGTTGGGCTAAAAAACAATCCCTCCGTTACATCGATCAATAGTGTTCCTTTGAAGTTCGGGTCGTTGCCCAGATCGGTCAGTATGGGCCGGGGCGACGTACCCGGCAGGGATAACTGAATCGGCTTTTCGCCCGTGACGCGCTCCCAGGTAGGTAAATCCAGATCGAATTTGATGCGCGAGGAACCGATCATGACCAGTCTTGCCGGACTGCTCTGGTAAATCTGTTTTCGTTTACTGGCCCACAGGCTCTCGTCGTCGTTGTAAGACAGGGCGTGGTTCTGACTACGCCAGTACCACTCCCAACCGACGACAAAAGTCAGGACGAGAATTAGCGTGAGCCAGGCTGCTTTTTGATAATGGGGTGTTTCCATGAGGGTGTTTAGTGACTGCTGTTCGTTTTCAGAAATGTACAACTGGCGGATGGACTCTGTGCCAATCCTTTTAGCCATCGGTACTTAATTCGCCCGCCGGGTTTCGTCGTCCGAGCCGGTGCGCCGTTGCCGTTCGCCTTTCAGTGTTTGGTTACCAAACGTGTACGTCAGGTTCAGCAGGGCTATGCGCGTATCGAACGTCAGCACACCTACCTGGCTGCCACTCGGCGTTTTTACGGTCGGGCGGAAGCGATTGGTGTGAAACACGTCCTGCACACTGAACTTGAGTTTCAGGGCCGACGAGACCGCCTTTTGCACACCCGTATCCAATGCGCCTAACCAAGGCGTTTGCCAGATGCCGTTCACGGCGGGCGTGCTGACCCAGCCGTTGAGTTCGGCCGTCCAGCCATGCCCCAGCGTAAAGGCGTTGTTACCGTTGAGCCGCCCCGCTACGTTCTGAATATGGAGGAGCGTTCCTTCGTAATCGTACTGAAAGCGGTTGTAGTAGCCCAGCACATTGGTTTGCAGTTGCCAGCCTTTCACAATCGTCAGCGGCCAGCTTAAGGTCAGCGTATAGCCCTGCGAATGGCCGAGGTTTTCCAGCGTGACGTACGTCTTATTGCCTTCCAGCGCGTGGATCGTGAAAAACATCAGGTCGGTGGTGTAATTGGCGCCCAGCGACGCGAACACGCCGTTTGCCAGGCTTAGTTTGGTCTCCAGCGCGTGCGTGAACTGCGGTCTCAGGTACGGACTCCCTTGATTGTAGGCATATGGGTCGACGTAGCCCCGCGCCGGGTTCAGGTTTTGGTAGTTCGGCCGGTCGATGCGGTAACTGTACGAGAACGTCAGCGTCTGGTTGGGCGATAACGGCCGCGACACGAACAGGCTCGGAAACCACTTCAGGTAATCGCGGGCGACGACCTGATTCAGCGTCAGGACCGGGCCGCCGATGCGGTTACCTTCCGAATGGGTGTGCTCAACCCGGAGACCTGCCTGCACGTCCGTTTTTGACCCCTGGCCCCGTCCCCATTTACCCGACACACTGACGTAGGCCGCGTTGACGCGCTCCGTGTACTGAAAACGGTTCGACAGGGCCGGATCAGGCACCAACGCACCGGCTTCTCCACTACTCAGTACCAGGTCGTTATCGGTTTTCACCGACGCGCTTTTCAGGCCCGTTTCCAGTTTCCAGCCGTTCGCCAGTGGTCGGTTGTAGTCGGTTTTCACCGTACGGATGTTCACCGTCGAAGGCTGGGTAATGAGTAGACCACCAACCGGTGAACTGACGTCGCCAATCGCAAGGAGCGTCTCTGTACGTAAGCTGTTGGTGTACTCGCGGCTGAAATGGCCAAAGTCAACGTCGGCGGTTAGCTGGCCGCGTCCACGGCGGCCATTTTTCTCGCCAAACGAGTGCTGCACATTCAGGTTACCGACCTGGTTCTGACTAAAAACGTCGTAGGTCTTATGCGTCCGCGTTTGCAGGTAAACCGGCCCGCCCTCGGTACGGCGGAAACTGGCTCCGGCCGGACCACGTTCGCGGTGGTCGCTCCAGAATCCCGTCCAGACGACACCAATGGTAGTGGTTTTGGTCGGCGAAAAGTCCAGCCCGGCTTTGGCATTTTGGCCTGAATCCCGGAATTTCAGGTAGGTGTACTGGCTAACTAAGTTCCGCCGGGATGCGTCTGCCGGACTGGGGTCGGGCTGATTGCGGGTGAGCTGAAAGTCCCAGTAGTTGCCGCCCCGGTTCAGGCTGTAATTCCCGAACAGGTTCAGCTTCTTGGTCCGGTGGTTCAGTTGCAGACTGCCCCGCTCCCGGTCAAACCGCCCCGATCCGCCCGCTATGGATGCCGTACCGTTGGTGCCTACGTTACTGTTTTTCTTGAGCCGGATGTTGATGATTCCCGAATTTCCGGCCGCGTCGTATTTCGCCGACGGGTTTGTAATTAGCTCAACCGTCTCGATATTATCACTTGACATAGACCGCAGCAGCGCAATCACGTCCTGCGCCGAGAGGTAGGTTTGTTTGCCGTCGATCTGGACAATGACGCCTTCCTTGCCTCGTAGCTGGAGCCGCTCGTTCTGGTAATCGACCGTTACGCCCGGCGCTTTTTCCAGCACTTCCAGCGCGGTGCTGCCGCTGCCGACGATACTGTTGGCGACGTTGACTACCATCCGGTCGAGTTGCTGCTCGACGAAGGGTTTTTTGGCCGTTACCTGCACTTCCGCCAGTTTGCCGGTGAGTTCGGACAGGGCCAGTACGGGTACGTCTGTCGGGCTGGATGTTACAGTCAGCACCGTTGAATGCACTTTCAGGTAGCCGACCGCGGTGGCCCGTACGATGTAACGACCGGCCCGGACATGCTCAAACGCGTAGGTCCCCTGCTGGTCGCTGGCGGTTCCTTTGGCCACAGTCGAGTCGCGGGCGTTGAGCAGGGCCACGCTGGCAAAAGGCAGGGGCTTGCCGGTTCCGTCGTGGACAAAGCCACTCAAGGTTGTTTGTGCCGTGGCGGTCAGGCTAACGAGTAGAAAAAAAATGATGTGGATAGATTTCATGGGATAGTTATTGATGATTGCTTAGTCGCAGACAACTGCCTTTGGGACAACACAGGAACGGATACCCCGTTATGGGTTGACTGCTACAAACGTATAGAGCCTAAGCGTGGGCCGAAAAGCGGACAGGGTGAGTGGTATCGAATTTCGCGTGAGCTGTCGAATTTCTGAGCGAAGCGGGTGAACGGTCAACGGAGTGGTTCACTCAAAAAAACGACCACTCACTCAAAAGAAGGGGTCATTCAGCTAGGCGGGGTGAATGACGAAGCTGTTTATGAGTACCTTGTCTATTATTCACAATCGCATGCGACCGCTTCTTCTCCTGACTTTACTGCTAAATTGGTCTGTTGCCTTCGGGCAGGAGAAGCCGCTGGTATTACCTGGCAAATTGTCTAAACCACAGATGGACATCGGGCCGTTTACAACCTTTTACGAGGACTATTCGAGTGATACGATGTCGGTTGCCGTGATTCTGACAAAATCATTTCGCCCGTTTTCGCCGAGCTTGGCCGAACAATTCCAAGCCCAGCATAAAGGCTTCAGATGGCTACGCTTCACGCTTCAGAACAACAGCCCGGAGGATTCCGTAAACTTATGGCTTCATGTAGGTCGTCACCATTTAATTCGCTTGTTTTCAGTTGATTCATTGAGCCGTTCTACCTTGCTGACCGTTACTGGAACGAGCGTCGCGGCTAAACTCATAGCATCTGACGCCCCCAGTCGGATGGCGGTGCCGGTCGTACTCAGGCCTGGACAACGGCAGACCTATTTGCTCAGTATATCTACTTTTCAGAGTCCGGACTTTGTACAGACAACCCTCTACACACCACTATTCTACAAAGCATTTTTGAATGATTTGCACCAGCATCAGCTACCAGCACTTGCGTTTTACGTTGGCCTGATTGCCTGTCTGGTATTCATGGGCCTGTTTGCAATGGCGCAATATGTAACAAACCGGGATCTCATCTACGCCTGGTATTCGCTGTACGTGCTGGCTACCTGTTTCTACTTTCTTCGCCTGCCTGAAACGTTTTTTCAACTCGACTGGTGGTTACCCAATCATCCGCTGCTACGCCTGGCACTACTGCCCATCGTTCAGTATATAGCACTGTTTTTCTATACCTTATTTTTCGGTACGCTCTTAGAGCTATCACGCTATCAACCTCGACTTTGGCGATGGTATCGCTATCAGTTGATGGTTTTGGCCGCCTTATCTGTCCTGGCAATGGCCATCTATCTAATTTGGGGAGGCAGTACCCTTCTGAGTGTCTATTTCAGTCGTTCTTCGGGTGTCGTTGTCATGCTGTTGGTGGGGAGCGAACTACAACTGGCCGCTTTAGCGCTTCGAGGCCGCCATTTGTTGCGGGGCTATGCATTCACGGGTTTGGTATCCATGATAAGCGGAGCCGTGCTCATGTTTCTGCTAAATCGCTTCGACATACCGCGCACGAATGTATTCCTGCTAATGCCTTCGCTTTTTTTGGGATCGGGAACGCTGCTCGAAGTTCTCTGTTTTTCGCTGGCGTTGGGTCGGCGAACACGCCTGATCGAAATAGAAAAGAAACAGATACAGCAGCGTTACGCCCATGACCTGGAAGCACAACTGGCCCAGCGCACTCAGGAGATTGAACAACAGAGCCGCCTGCTGGAAGCCCAGCACATCCGCCTGCTCGAAACCGAGTTTGAGCGGAAACTGGCCGATACCGAGATGACCGCTCTGCGGGCTCAGATGAATCCGCATTTTATCTTCAACTGCCTTAACTCCATTAAGCTCTATACGCTCGACAATGAAGCCGACAAAGCCTCCGACTACCTCACCAAGTTCGCCCGATTGATCCGACTGGTGCTGGAAAATTCCCGCTCGGAACTGGTGCCGCTGCAAAACGAACTGGAAGCCCTGCAACTCTACATCGAACTGGAAGCCATGCGCTTCAAGCAGAAAGTGCAGTTTGCCATCAACGTCTCGCCCGAAATTGACCGGCGGTATCTGTGCATTCCGCCCCTGTTGTTGCAGCCCTACGTGGAAAACGCCATCTGGCACGGGCTGATGCACAAATCCGAGGGAGGGATGGTAACGGTAGAGGTCAGCCAGCCCAAAGATAATCTGCTGCACATCGAAATCACCGACGACGGCGTAGGTCGGGATCGGGCTGGGGTGTTAAAGAGTAAGTCGGCTGGTAAGCATAAGTCGTTTGGGATGCAGGTAACAGCGGATCGAATCCGGATGATCAATCAGTTGTACAACATCCAGACCCAGGCTCAGGTCGTGGATCTGGTGGATAGTTTTGGTGAGCCATGCGGCACACGAGTGATTTTACAGATACCAATATGAAAGCCCTGATCATCGACGACGAACCTGACAATGTCCGCCTGCTGGCCTTGCAACTGGCCCGGCACTGCCCGCAGGTCGAGGTAGTCGGGCAGTTTACGGATAGTGTCGAAGGGCTAAAAGCCATTCAGAGTCTTCAGCCATCACTGGTCTTTTTAGATATTGAGATGCCCCTCATGAATGGCTTTCAACTACTGGAAAAGGTGGGTGATATTTTCTTTCATATCGTGTTCGTCACCGCTTATGACCAGTATGCCGTGCGGGCGTTCCGGTTCAGCGCGTTAGATTACCTGCTCAAGCCCATCGACACTGTCGACCTGATTGCCACCGTCCGACGGGCCGAAAACACCGCTCGTATCAATCCCCAGCAACTGGAACTGATGCGACACTATTACCCGGCTGGCCCGATGCTCGGTGGCACAACCGGGCCCGGGCGGGGCGGCAACCCGAACCGCATTGCGCTCCCCCACGCCAGCGGTATGGTGTTCGTGGATACGAAACAGATTATTTACTGCGAAGCCGACAGTAATTATACCCGGTTTCATCTCGAAAATGGCGAGGTGTATATGGTTTCAAAAACGCTTGGCGACGTGCAGGACGTGCTCGAAACCCGCGATTTTGTGCGGGTTCACCGGCAGTACATGGTTAACCTGGACCACATTCAGAAGTTAGTTAAAGGCGAAGGAACGTACCTGCTCCTGACCAATGGGGTCAGCATTCCCGTGGCCCGTCAGCAGAAAGACCGGCTAATGGAGCGGTTTGGGTGGCTATAATTGCTACGATCAATCAAGGCTATTTGATATCTGGCAGCAGCGGCTGACCGTCCGCTTTGGTAGTTGCCACCAAAAGTACAAAACCACGGTCCGATCAGCAGTTTACTAACC
>JAJAYX010000160.1 GCA_026785985.1 Rudanella sp.
CCGGCCCTATGTGTTGACCGCTGAGGGTAAGCCACAGGTTAGTTTCATTAGCCGTGACGCTGCCGCCCGTGAGTTTATCACCGAAACGAAAGAGGATTTCAAAACGTTTTTAGCTGATAACCCCCTGCATGACAGCTACCGAATTCGACTCAACGAAGACTACTTTGAAGAGACAAAACTACAGGCTGTTAAACGTGATCTGGAAGAAATTGACGGCGTTTCGGAGGCTGTTTACCAGGAGAATCTGGTGGACACGATCAACCGGAACATCAACAAAATTTACGTGGTAATGACAGCCTTTGCGGTAGTCTTGCTGCTGATTATTGTGCTGCTAATGAACAACACGATTCGGCTGGCGTTGTATTCGCAACGGATGCTCATTCGGAGTATGCAGTTGGTGGGAGCAACCAACGGTTTCATCACGCGGCCTTTTCTGTTACGCGGGTTGTGGCAGGGTTTGCTGGCGGGCGTGGTCGCATCGGGTTTGCTGATTGCCCTGCAACAGGCAGCTGTTTATAACATTCCCGAATTGGCCATTTTGCAGGAACCCGTGAAAATAGCCATGATTTTGGGCGGCTTAATTGTGCTGGGAATGCTCGTTGGCCTGTTGAGTACTTACCAGGCCGTGAACCGGTATCTGGGCGTTTCGCTGGATGAATTGTATTAAGACTTTAGACAAAAGACCTATCATGGCAAAAGATAAAACATTTATGACTCCGGTGCCGGGCCGGGCCGGGAAGGCCACCAACCGGACTGCTTCGGCCACCAATGCATCGGTCGCCGAAGCCCCCGTTCAGGAGCGGGTAACGCCTGTTACGCCAATGCCTCACACCAAATCGGCAGTAAGCGCAATGCCGTTTGGGGCCGAAAACTACCGACTCATGATTATCGGCGTAGCCGTGATCCTGATTGGTTTTTTCATTATGACCCTCGACAAAGAAGAATTTGGCTTCGGATTCCTCGGCCTCACCCTCGGCCCCCTTGTGGTGTTGAGTGGCTTTATCGTGGAGTTCTTCGCGATTCTGAAGAAACCGAAAAAATAGTGGTGAGTGGATGAGCCGGTTCATCACTATTTTTGCGCCATGAATTTATTACATGCCATCATTCTGGCCATTATCGAGGGTTTGACGGAGTTTTTGCCGGTGTCGTCAACCGGCCACATGATTATCTACTCCTCGCTGGCAGGTGTTGCGGGCAATGAGTTTACGAAACTGTACACGGTCAATATTCAGTTCGGTTGTATTCTGTCGGTGCTGGTTTTGTATAGCCGCCGGTTTTTGCAAACCACCGATTTCTATGCCAAGCTTTTTGTGGCGTTTCTGCCCGCTGCCGTTATCGGTTTTCTCCTCAACGATTTCATTGATTCGCTGCTCGAAAACGTCACCGTCGTAGCCATTTCGCTCGTAGTGGGTGGGGTTATTCTCGTGTTTATCGACCGCATCATGCGCGAAATCCCCCGCGACTTTGACGTGACGTTCCCCGAAGCCCTCAAAATTGGTTTCTTTCAGTGCATCGCCATGATTCCGGGTGTATCGCGGTCGGCGGCAACCATCATCGGTGGTATGACGCAGGGACTCACGCGCACACAAGCGGCAGAATTCTCGTTTTTTCTGGCCGTACCGACAATGGCGGCTGCTTCGGGCTATAAACTTCTCAAAACCTATAAAATGCTCGAACCGGCTGATTACCAGACGCTCCTGATCGGCAATGGCATTGCGTTTCTGGTTGGTTTGCTGGCCATTCGAGGGTTTATCGGCTTTCTGACGCGCTACGGTTTTAAATATTTTGGGTATTATCGCATTGCGCTCGGACTGTTGTTGCTGGGTCTGATGGCGGCAGGAGTCAAACTGGAAATTGTGTAATGCAACCGCAACCAACACCCGACCCCGCGCTCGTCATCCTGATTGACAAACCCCTCGAATGGACTTCGTTCGATGTGGTGAACAAACTACGCCGGGGATGCCGGATCAAGAAATTGGGCCACGCCGGCACCCTCGACCCCCTGGCAACCGGCCTGTTAATTCTGTGTTCTGGTAAGAGAACTAAAGAAATAGACCAGTATCAGGCGCAGGAAAAAGAATACACCGGCACCCTCGTGTTGGGCCGTACAACTCCCTCCGTTGATCTCGAAACCGAGTTCGATGTCGAGTTCGACACCACCGGTATCACCCCTGAGCAGGTGCAGGATGCCGTGAAGCAACTCACGGGCGAGATTCAGCAGATTCCCCCGATTTATTCCGCCGTTCGCGTGAACGGCGAACGGCTTTACGAAAAAGCCCGACGGGGCGAAACCATAGACCGGGTGCCCGGAGGCATAAAAAGCCGGGTTGTAACAGTCTCCGGGTTTGCGGTGGATGCCAGCCGGGTTGGATTGGAGCCATTTCCCGAAATCAGTTTCCGCATTGTCTGTTCCAAAGGCACGTATATTCGCAGTTTGGTGCGCGATTTGGGGCTTCTATTGGGCAATGGAGCCTACATGAGCAGTCTCCGCCGAACCAGAATCGGTGAATTTCGGATCGAAAATGCTGAAACTGTTGAAGGTTTTATAACCCACTTCCGAACCGAATACGGTCTCAATCAACCCGCATGAACGTACACCACGGCATTGACAACCTGACCCCCCTTCCCCACGCCGTTGTCACGAGCGGCACCTTCGACGGGGTTCACCGGGGCCACCAGAAAATTCTGACCCGCCTGACCGAAGTGGCTCACAACAACGGGGGCCAATCCGTTGTGCTTACCTATTGGCCCCACCCCCGCACGGTAGTCTCCAACGACAGTCAGAATCTCCGCCTGCTCTCTACTTTAGATGAAAAGATCGAACTGCTTACCCAGGCCGGAGTCGATCATTTAGTGGTGATTCCCTTCACACGCTCGTTCTCGCAACTCACCTCAGAGGAGTTTATCCAGCGAATATTGACTGAAAAAATCGGCACCAAAAAACTCGTTATCGGCTATGATCACCGCTTTGGCCGCGACCGCGAAGGTGGGTTCGACTACATTCAGGCGCATCAGGCTGAGTATGGGTTCTCGGTAGAGGAAATTCCCCGGCAAGACATTGAGGCCGTAGGTGTCAGTTCGTCTAAAATCCGAAATGCGTTGGCCGAGGGCAACGTCCGGGCCGCCAACCTGTTTTTGGGCCGCGCCTATAACCTTACCGGAACAGTGGTGAAAGGCCAACAATTAGGCCGCACCATTGGCTTCCCAACGGCTAATTTACAGGTCGATGATCCTATTAAACTTGTCCCTGCCAACGGAGTATATGCCGTTGATATTCAGCATAATGGACAACGATTGGGCGTTCCCACGCTGGTCGGCATGACCAACATCGGTTTTCGGCCCACGGTGGCCGGCGAAAACCAGACTGTCGAAACGTATATTTTTGATTTTGACAACGACATTTACGGCGAACACCTCACCCTCCGTTTTCGCGAGTTTATCCGCCCCGAACAGAAATTCAGCGGTTTGCCTGCACTGGTCGAGCAGTTGAAAAATGACGAAGAAACGGCCAGATCGTTGCTGAGTTAAACTCGTTGGAATCAGAACAGTTTCTTACCAGAATACATTGTTATATCGGACTATATGGACAAATTTGCAATTGAATTGCAAATTTGTCCATATAGTCCGATATGATTGAGCGCGACTTAACCCCAAAGCTATTGCAGGTAGCCAAACAATACCCTATTGTTACGCTCACCGGCCCTCGTCAATCGGGCAAATCAACGCTGGTCCGTGCGTTGTTTGGAGATTTACCATATGTTTTGCTCGAAGACCCTGACATCAGGCTGTTAGCCCAAACTGATCCACGAGGTTTTCTGGCAAACTACCCAGACGGAGCTATTTTCGATGAAGTTCAGCGTGTTCCTGACTTATTCTCTTACCTGCAGGGCATTGTTGATCAGGGGCAACATACCCGCCCGTACATTCTGACGGGGTCTCAAAACTTCCTCCTGATGGAACAAATCGGCCAAACGTTGGCTGGGCGTACAGCGGTGCTTCGTTTGCTACCCTTTAATTACGCTGAAATCAGCCGGGCCAATCCTACACCCCAAAGCCTAAACGAACTGATTATTAATGGTGGATACCCTCGCTTAATCGATCGCCAAATCGACCCTGCCGATTTTTTCCCGGCCTACATACAGACATATCTAGAGCGCGATGTCCGCACCCTCAAAGGCATCCTTGACCTCAGTGCGTTCAATCGGTTTTTACGATTATGCGCTGGCCGGGTGGCAAACCTGCTTAACCTGTCGGCATTGGCCAACGACTGCGGTATTGCGGTAAACACGGTAAAATCTTGGTTATCAGTGCTAGAAGCCAGTTATGTGGTGTTCTTTCTGGAGCCGTACCATCAGAGCTTCAATAAGCGCATCATGAAATCACCCAAATTATTCTTCTATGACACAGGGCTGGTTTGTTCCCTTCTTGGTCTCCGACGAGCCGACTTGATTGAGACGTACTACATGCGCGGGTCGCTGTTTGAGAACTGGGTAGTCAGTGATGTTTTTAAGCACTTTACGAACCGGGGGCAGGTTCCACCACTGTACTTCTGGCAGGATAAAACAGGTCGGGAAATTGACTTACTTGTTGATAAGAATGGGCGGCTGCTTCCCATTGAAATTAAAGCCGGACAAACCCTGCGGACCGACTATTTCGATCAATTCACCTACTGGAACACGCTGACCGGCAACACGCCTGACAATAGTTACGTGGTCTATGGGGGGGGCAATCAACTCACTACCAGCCGGGGAACTTATGTTCCGATAGCAAACATTGGCAAGCTATTGGACTCGTAATCAGACCCCAACTCGGCTCCACTGCAGTATATACCAGATAACAATGTCTCAAACAACTACCTTCCTCGGCTTCGTCGTCATAAACTCTTTGAGATAAAATGGCTCAAAGGTGGACAGGTCTTCAAACTGCCCGGCCCGGAACCTGTCAGCGGCCAACTTCCCAATTGTGCGGGCCGAGGGTCTAATCAGTTCGTCTAAAAACAGGGCGTTGGCATGTTGACCCAACACCGCCCGACACTTGGCAGCCCCATCGCCGAAAAACACAAGCTGGTGTTCAGTCAGCCACTCCCCAAATGAGTTTTCGTTAATAATTTCGGCGGCTGTCGATTTCACTTCCGCACCCGTTTGGTCATACAACGCACAATAGACTTCCATCCGCCGAGCGTCGATCATGGGGCAAAAAAGCAGGGGGTTGGGGATAATGGGCAGGGGATTGGGGGGATTTGTCATTACAACGGAGGGTCGCAAATACAGCGGGCGGACTTGTTCAGCCATTGCCTGAAGCGTGTTGACTGAAAGCAGCGGTTTGTCGAGCGCAAAACAAAGCCCTTTTGCGGTTGACACCCCGATCCTGAGTCCCGTGTAGGAACCCGGCCCTTTTGCCACGGCAACCGCATCCAGATCACTCAACTGAAATCCGGCGTGACGCACCATATCGCCCATGAGCGTGGTGAGCATCGACGATGAGGTGCGTTCCGTGAATAGTTCATAACAGCCCAGCAAACCACCGTCGTTGTGCAGCGCAACCGAGCAAACCGTAGTGGAGGTGTCGAGAGACAGGAGGAGCATTATTTTTTCAAAATTCCCTCATACTTCTTCATGTCTTTGAAGAGGTCGAGAGCGGCTTTCATTTCGGGGTCGGTGCTGAACGAAGATTCTTTAATACCTTTTTGCAGGTAATAATGACCGGCAATTTCGTTGTCGAGCATTCCCTTCAGTTCCTCTTTGAATGTAACGAGATCTGCATCTTTGCTATGACCGACGCGGGTTTTCAACGCTTTCAACTGATCCTGAATCTGATCGAAATACTTTTCTTTTTTAGCCGAAGCCTCCAGCGTTCCGAGGTCTTTTTCAACCTGCGTAGTGTAGTCGTACTCCTTGTCTTTCAGCCACGAAGCAAACTCCTGATATTCAGCATCGGTCAGGCGAAACTCACGGGCGGGTTTAATTGTCGGGTGATCGTTCCGGTATTTCACGGCGTAGTCGAAAATCAATCCCTTGTTGGTCAGGCTAATAGCCACCGGCGTTGGGTTTGGGGCCTCGGTTACAATGTCGGGCAACACGCCACCACCATCATAGACCACACGGCCCGCTTTGGTTTTGAATGCCGTGCGGAGTGAGTCGGCAATTTTACCCACGCTGCCGTCGGTGTTGCGGTGACTATAGTCGATTGCCTGAATACACCGGCCACTCGGAATATAGTATTTAGCCGTGGTGATTTTCATTTTGGTATTGAACGACAAATCACGGGTGGTTTGCACAAGTCCCTTGCCGTAGGTTCGTTGGCCAATCAACACACCCCGGTCGTAGTCCTGAATCACCCCCGCCACAATTTCAGCCGCCGACGCGCTCCGGCTGTTGGCCAGCACGATAATCGGGATGTCAAGGTCGAGCGGAGGGGCCAGTGCGGTGTATGTTTTGTTCCATTCCTGCACCTTTCCTTTGGTCGTTACCACTTCCGAATCTTTTGGAACAAACAAATTCGAGATGTCGATAGCCATGTTGAGCAAACCACCGGGGTTCTCCCGAACGTCTAAGATCAACTTTTTCATGCCCTTTCCTTTCAACTCGATCACCGCCTGTCGAACCTCGCGGGAAGCTGTTCCCGTGAAATCTTTCAGATCAACGTAGCCAACTTCATCGGTAATCATGCCATAATAAGGCACGTTGGTCATTTTCACCACATCCCGCGAAACGGTCAGTTCGAGCGGGTCTTTTTGCCCGTATCGCTTCACCGACAGTTTCACATTAGTGTTGGTTTGCCCGCGCAGCAACTTACCTGCGTCGGCATCTTTACGGCCTTTCACGTTCACGCCGTCCACCTTCATAATCTCGTCGCCAATGCGAAGGCCCGACTTTTCGGCGGGTGTTCCCTCATAAATCATCAGCACAATGCTCTTGCCCTGCCGCTGACCCACCAACGCCCCGATGCCATTGTAGCGGCCCGTGGTCATGGTCATGTAGTCTTCAATTTCGTCTTCGGCGTAGAAATTGGTGTACGGGTCAAGCGTTTTGAGCATTGCTTCGATGCTGGTTCTAACCATCCGGTTGGGGTTCACCTCGTCCACATAATACATGTTCAGTTCTTTGAACATAGTGGCATAGATGTCGAGGTTCCGGGCGATCTCGAAAAAGCGATCTTCCTGGTTAAAGGCTGTCAGGCCACCGGCCACCAGCAGGGCCGAAGCTCCGGTAAGTAGTTTTGTGCGGAAACTCATAGGATGTCGGATTGGGGATTTCGGATTTCGGTATGGCCGCTATCCACTTTCTTGAGGGTGCGCTTCATTCCTTTTTCTATCTCTTGAAACGTTGCTTTTGTCTTTGCAATATACAAAAAAGCAATTTCTGTTGGCGCACTGTTTTCGACACCCAGCAATTGTTTGTTTAACCGGTAGGCCTCGCGGATGCGCCGACGGATCAAATTGCGATCTACAGCCCGTTTAAACTGTCGTTTCGAGACATTAATCAGTACGGCCGCAGTGGTTATCACCGCTCCAGCGTACCCGTCGCGCTCACCCGCTTCGTTGACAGCGTGGTGATAGATGACCCGAAACGGAAAAAGGTAGAACGACCGGAGGTCAGTTCTACCTTTTTGAAATAGTATTCCGATTTTCTTTTTGCCCGACAGGCGTTCTGATTTGGGGAACGTGGGCATGTGTGCGTATAATTTGTTTATTTATTGTAGAGACGCAAAATTTTGTCTCTCTACGACAACAAACAAATTACAATTTACAATTTAAACCGATCACCTTTCTTCTCGTCGGAAACGGTCAGCTTGTGGCGACCTTTTGCCCGACGACGGGCTAATACTTGCCGACCGTTGGGGGTTGACATCCGCAAGCGGAAACCATGCTTGTTTTTCCGCTTGCGATTGGAGGGTTGGTACGTACGTTTCATTGCTGTATAAATTCAATAGCTTGATAGCCTGTTTCCAAAATGAGTCCGCAAAATTACGTGAAACGATTGTAGCTTGCAAGGGGTAACGCGAAAACTTGACCAATACATAACTCCATCTAACCACTTCTCATGCCAGGTACGTCTAATTCTTCTGCGAAATTTTGGGGTTCTATCCTTGTAGGGCTTTTGGCCATTGGTTTGGGATTCTATGGAGCCTTTTTCCTACACGTCAAAACGACTATTCAATGGCTTTTCATTGTTCTTCTGCTATTGACGGGCATTGTATCCCTCTCTATTTTGTGGGGTGGCAGCATCAAAATCATTGACAAATACATAACGGCTACCAATGCGTTTGCCCTGTTTGTGTTTTTAATTGTGGTTATTTTTAAGCTCTTCCGGCCTCCCAGCGAAGAAACAAGCCTAAAAATCCAGTTACGCCAGGAAGACGGTACTACTGTATTAGCTAATGAAAAAGCCCTACGACTCAGTATGGGCAAAGACACCAAAGTACACGATTTAGACGGCAATGGGGAAGTAC
>JAJAYX010000161.1 GCA_026785985.1 Rudanella sp.
CTGACGATTCCCGCTGGCAAAGTCACGGCTATTGTGGGCAGTAGCGGGAGTGGTAAAACGACTCTCTTGAAACTCTTACTCAAATTTTATGATCCTTCTGAGGGAACCATTCAAATTGGCAACCGAAACCTACGGAATCTGAGTGCGGCCTTTTGGCGAAGCAGGTGCGGGTGCGTGATGCAGGAAGGCTATTTGTTTGCCGATAGTATCGTGCGGAACATTACCGAATCGGCCTCCGATGGGCTGTTCGACAAAGGCCGATTGGTTGAAGCCACCCAAATTGCCAATTTAGAGAGCTTTGTGGATGAACTGCCGATGGGCTACAATACCCGCGTAGGCAGCAGTGGCATGGGGATTAGTGGTGGTCAGCGGCAACGGTTGCTGATTGCACGGGCCGTGTATAAAGATCCGCCCTATCTGTTTTTTGATGAAGCGACGAGTGCTTTAGACGCGAATAACGAACGAATAATTCAGGATAATCTTGACCGCTTCGTTGCCGGTCGAACGGTGGTTATTGTGGCTCACCGGCTCAGTACTGTTCGGAATGCCGATTCGATCATCGTGCTGGAAAAAGGGCGGGTAGTTGAACAGGGCAATCATAAAAGCCTGATCGAACAACGGGGAGCGTATTATACGCTGGTCAAAAACCAGTTAGAATTAGGCGACTGATGGCCCTTACCGACAAAGCCGATTCACTCGAATTGTATAGCGAACAGGTTCGCGATACCCTAAGCCGCCCACCTTCTCAAGCTGTTCGTTACGGAACGGGGCTGGTTTTGGCCGTTGTTGGTCTGCTTGTTTTGATGGGCAGACTTATTCGTTATCCTGATACGCTGCCGGGAACCATTGTAATTACTACCTCGCCCACGCCCAGTCAGGTTGTAGTGGCTCAGGGTGGTCGGTTGAGTCGGGTCTATGCCACCGAAGGCATGACTACCAAACCCAATCAGGTGCTGGCCGAGTTGGAAAACACAACCCGATTAGAGAATGTCCCTCACCTGAAAATCTATACCCAACAGGTCAGAAATTACCTGACCAATCCGAGTGGTTCGGCTCCTTCACTGGCTAATAACCTGACATTCGGAGACTTGCAAACTGACATCAACGTGTTGGCTCAACAAAGCAAAGTTTATGAACGGCTCCACCACGACAGCTACCTATCAGAGCGGCTTCAACTTCTGAATAAGGAGATCGGCTACTATAATCAGTTAGTTGCGCTTAACCAACAACAGGAGACAATTAATCAGGCAGAATACCAGAATGCCGACAAGAAGTATAGCATCGACAAGCGACTGTTTACGGAGAAAGTGTACTCACAAGCGGAGTTTCTGGGGTATGAGAACACCTTTTTGCAGAAAAAGAAAGAAAATGAACACTACCGGAAAACGCTTGTTGAAAACCAACTAATGCTGGCGGGTAAAGAAAAGGAGCGGTTAGAGTTGGCCCAAACTCACCGGCAACAGGTGCGCGATGCCGGGGATGCTATTCGTAGGGCGGTGCAAAACTGCACCAATTTATTGCAAAACTGGCAGCAGACCTTTTTGCTTGAAACGCCAGTAGCGGGTAGAGTCTATTTCCTGAAAACCCTACAGGCCAAACAACAGGTGCGGCCCGGCGACACTTTATTCACGATTATTCCCCATGAGCACACCCTGATTGGTCAGGCCGTGATTTCGGCAACAAACCGGGGAAAACTAAAAGTCGGTCAGTTGGTATTGATTCGGTTGCGTGATTTTCCGTCTGAAGAATACGGGCTGATTAATGGTCGGGTAGCCATTATTTCGTTATCACCCGACAACAATTTGTGCCGGGTTTCGGTACGTGTTCCCAACCCAATCAAAACCACCTTTGGGCGTAGCCTGCCCTATAGCCCCCAACTGCCGGGAACCGCCGAGATTGTAACGGAAGACCTTTCGCTTTTAGAGCGAATGTTGTTAGGGCTTCGTCGGTTAATCACCCGCTGATTACCCGTTTTGCCAGCCATTCCTTCACGGCTGGGCCCGTTCCAAATGGCCACGGGCGGAGTTTGGCAATCGGTACGAGTTTGATTGCCTGCAATTCTGTGGCATCCATTGTGATGTTTCCGGTAGCTTTTACGTGGTAGGTAAAAATTATTTCGTTGCGCTGATAAAAAGGATAAATACCCAGGAACTCCACAATCTCGACCTGCTCCAGCCCTAATTCTTCCTGAATCTCGCGTAGCACAGCCTCAGCGGGTTCTTCGCCTTTTTCGAGGAACCCCGTTACGATACCAAACCAATCGGCAGGCCAACCAATATTCTGAGTCAGCACAACGGTATCATTATCGTATTCCACAATGGCTCCAACCACGGGCAGGGGATTGTTGTAAAAAACGTAACCACAGGGTTTGGAGCAGATCAGCCGTTCGCGACCACTGGCTTCGCCCGGCACGAGCGGACTGGCGCATTGCGGGCAGAAATTCATTTTGGACATGGGTTTTCCAACAGGATTACAGGAGTAACGGGATGAGCCACTTTCAGACACGGCAAAAATCCGTTTTTATCCGGTAATCCTGTCGAAAAAAAGCAAATAATATCGGGTCTACTTAAACAGCCGTATCTTTACCCGCATTATGCCGCGACTCGTTGCCATCGACTTTGGAGCCAAACGCACGGGACTCGCCGTGACCGATCCGTTGCAGATTATTGCGTCGGCTCTGGAAACGGTTCCGTCGCATACGGTGGTGGCCTATCTGAAAAAATACGCCCTGACAGAGCCGGTTGATGCCTTTGTGGTTGGTTTACCTAAACGACTCGATGGCACCGACACCGACAATACACCCCGTGTGCAGTCGTTTGTGAGAGCCTTGAAGAACGCTTTCCCTCATTTGCCGGTTCACCTTCACGATGAGCGGTTTACAACAAAAATGGCTTTACAGGCCATGATTGCGGGCGGCTCAAGCCGGAAAGACCGACGCGAAAAGGCAGGTAATATCGACAAGGTAAGCGCGGCCATCATTTTACAGTCATTTATGGAAAGTAAAAAGTAACATGATTTTTCCAATAGTAGCCTACGGTGACCCAGTTCTGCGTAAACGGGCCAAAGACATTGATCCTCAAGAGGTTGATGTAAAGAAGTTTAGCGACGATATGTTTGAAACCATGTACTCCTCTTCGGGTATTGGGTTAGCAGCTCCGCAGGTTGGGCAGGGTATTCGTATGTTCGTGGTGGATGGTACTGCCATCAATGCAGACGAAAAAGAAGAAGATAAAGACCCCAGTCTCGAAGGGTTCAAAAAGATATTCATCAACCCCGAAATTGTGGAAGAAGACGGCGACGAATGGGGTTTTGAAGAAGGTTGCCTGAGTATTCCCGGCATCCGGGCCGAGATTTACCGGCCAGAAATAGTCGTGATTCGCTACTTCGATACCGATTGGAACGAACATGAAGAAGAATACAACGGGATGGCAGCCCGCATCATTCAGCACGAATATGACCACCTTGAGGGTAAGCTCTTCACCGATTATCTGTCGCCCTTGAAACGCCAGTTGCTCAAGAAAAAACTGGCCGATATTACCAAAGGTAAAGTCGATGTTGACTACCGAATGCGGTTTCACCGATGAATATCACCGATGAACATTACCCTCCTCCAAACCTCCCTGTATTGGCACGACCCGGTGGCGAATCGGGCCGCGCTGGAGGAGTCTATTTTTAACCTCGACCAACCTACTGACCTGATTGTGTTGCCCGAAATGTTCACCACGGGTTTCACGATGGAGGCTTCCGCTGTTGCTGAACACCCGCGTTTGGCCACCCATCGCTGGATGCACCAAATGGCCGCTCAAACAAACGCCGTTGTCACGGGGAGTTATGTAGTACGGGAAAATGGCAGGTTCTACAACCGCCTGCTCTGGATGCAGCCCGACGGGCAGTTTGCCACCTACGACAAACGCCACCTGTTCCGCATGGCGGGCGAAGACAAAATCTATACGGCCGGAATCAAACGAATCGTTCAGGAATGGCGAGGCTGGCGAATTTGCCCCCTGATTTGTTATGATCTCCGGTTCCCGGTCTGGAGTCGCAACCACCCGCAGGACTACGACCTGTTGCTCTACGTGGCCAATTGGCCCGCTGCCCGCCAACGCCCCTGGGATACGCTCCTGCAAGCCCGCGCCATCGAAAACCTGAGTTATGTGGCGGGGGTAAATCGAGTTGGCGACGACCAGAAAGGACACCACTACAGCGGTGGCTCGGCCCTCATCGACTACACGGGCGAGGTGCTTTTCCAGCATTACCAAACCCCCGTTATTCACCAGCAAATCTTATCGCTGGATAACCTCCGCGCTTTCCGGCAGCGGTTCCCCGCCCACCGCGATGCCGATGGGTTTAGAATGGAGTTGTAGCGTGGTTTTCCGAAACCGCGCTACAACTCCATTACATTCGGCACCTGGAAAAACGGCCCTTCATGCTGCGGAGCATTGGCAAGTGCCTGCTCGCGAAGGAGGTGATTGGCCACCACATCGTCGCGCAGTATGTTCAGGTCGGGCGAGATGTGCATGAGTGGTTCAACGCCGGTAGTATCCACTTCATTTAATTGTTCCATCCACGTCAGCACCCCGTTGAGGCTGTTGAGGAGTTCGGCTTCTTCGTCGGGCTTCACCTCAAGCCGCGAGAGGTGAGCAATTTTCTGGAGGGTATCGTGGTCAACAAGCATAAAGAGTGCAAGAGTGAAAAGGTGCAAGAATGAAAGGAAAGGGTGCGTCAGCTTTTCGCTCTCCGAAACGTCGGACCGTCGCTCTTTCGCTCTTTTATTCTTTCGTGTAGCTCCGCGTCGATAACGCGGAAGGTTTGTTCTTTGAGAGCAGGCATATCGGCCTGGGTTAGGCCGATGGTGGCAATTGGTTCGTGGAAAACGACGTTAACCCGACCCCACCGCATTCGTATGGGCGACTCGTCGGGCAGGATTTTATAGTTGTTCACTAAGGTCAGTGGTATAATGGGCACTTGCTGCTGAATAGCCATTATAAACGCTCCGTCTTTAAACGGATACGTCATTTGGGGGGGGGCCTGCGCACTAATACCCCCTTCCGGAAAGATGATAATGCTGCGTCCTGAACTCAACACCCGAATCGATTTACCCAGTGAATAGGCCCGGCTTCGGGCGGCTTCGCGGTCAACCATAATGTGCAGCCGGGCAAACATATAGCCAAACAGGGGGATATTCTTGACGCTTTTCTTGCCGATATAAGCATAGAAACCCGGTACTACAGCCCCGGTCACGGCGATATCGAGATAGGAGAAATGGTTGGCACAATACACATAGGCTTTTGTTGGATCGGGCCGAAATCGCCAGTCAACCCGAATCGGTATTCCGATCAGCAAGAAGAAAATCCGCCCCATCGTTCGCACAGCCTCATGCGCATATCGGCGACCGCTATCCCACTGAATACACAGAAAAATGAACGGAAAAAACAGCAGAAACAGGGCTGAGAACAGAAAAACGCAATAGGCTGTGTACAGTAAGCGCATAAGGAATGATCAATGCTTGAAATGCCGAACGCCCGTTGTTACCATTGCCAAACCATGCTGATCGCAATAGTCAATGGAGTCTTTGTCGCGGATGGAGCCGCCCGGTTGAATAACCGCCGTGATGCCCGCCTGTTTCGCGATTTCGACACAGTCGGGGAAGGGGAAAAACGCATCGGAAGCCATCACCGAACCGGCCAACCCGAACCCGAACGCATGGGCTTTTTCAATGGCCTGTTTCAAGGCATCGACCCGCGATGTTTGCCCAACACCACTGGCAATCAACCGGCCTTCACGGGCCAGCACAATCGTGTTCGACTTGGTATGCTTGCACACTTTCAGGGCAAACTCCAACGCCCGAACTTCGCTTTCGGTAGGGGCTTTTTGAGTTACTACTTTGAAATCGGCACCCGTTTCGGTACGGTTGTCTTTGTCCTGCGCCAACACCCCGTTCAGAATGGTTTTGACTAATTTGGCGGGCAGTTCAACGAGTTTCCGACGGAGCAAAATCCGGTTCTTTTTAGATTGCAGCAACGCCTGCGCTTCGGGCGCAAAACCGGGCGCAATCAGAATCTCCATGAACAGTTTGTTGAGTTCTTCGGCGGTTTCCAGATCAACGGGCCGGTTTGTGACGACCACCCCGCCAAAGGCCGAAACCGGATCGCAGGCAAGGGCGGTCAGGTAGGCTTCTTTGGGCGTGGTTGCCGTGGCCACTCCGCAGGCATTGGTGTGCTTGATAATGGCAAAAGCTGCCGAGTCATCGCTGAACTCATCAATCAACTGAATGCAGGCATCCACATCGACTAAGTTATTGAACGACAGTTCTTTGCCATGCAGCTTATCGAACATCGCATCTAAATCGCCGTAGAACGTGGCCTGCTGATGCGGGTTCTCGCCGTAGCGCAGCGGCACAGCTTTCATAATAGGTGGCACTGCATTTATATCTATCTCTCCCCTAAAATACCTGTTAATAGTAGAATCGTAATGCGTTGTTGTAGCAAAGGCTTCTTCGGCATATCTCCGGCGGTCTGCGATCTCTGTAGATCCTTTTTTAGCCGTTAGAATATTGAACACGTCTTCGTACTGATCTCTGGACGAAACGATCAGCGTATCGGCAAAGTTTTTGGCCCCCGCCCGGATGAGCGAAATGCCCCCAATGTCGATTTTCTCAATAATGTCGTCGGCTGATGCACCCGATGCCACTGTTTCCTCGAAGGGATACAAATCCACAACCACCATGTCGATAGCCGGAATCTGGTGTTGCTGGGCCTGGGCTACGTCTTCGGGGAGGTCGCGCCGGTAGAGAATGCCCCCAAAAACGGCGGGGTGAAGGGTTTTCACGCGCCCCCCGAAAATAGACGGGTAACCAGTCAGGTTTTCAACGGGCGTTACGGGGATGCCCAACTGCTCGATAAACGTTTGTGTGCCACCCGTCGAGTAGAGCGTAACGCCCTGTTCGTGCAACAAGCGGACAATGGGTTCGAGGCCGTCCTTGTAATAGACTGACAGCAGGGCAGAGGCTACTTTTTTCATTGAAACGAATAATGGAGAATGCGGCAAAGATAAGCCCCCTGCACCGACAAGCCAACCGGGGCCGTATCTTTGCCGCAATTGGTGCAACAAACCGTTCAATGAGTACTTTTAAGAAACTTGCCAGCGACACCGCCCTGTATGGTCTCAGCACCATTCTGGCCCGGTCTATCAACTTCGCGCTGGCTCCCATTCAAACCTACGCTTTTCAGAAACCCTCCGAACTGGCTTCCAATGTAACGCTATATGCCTGGATTGGGGTATTGATGGCTATTTATACCCTGGGATTAGAAACGGCATTTTTCCGGTTTGCCGCTCGCAATGCGGGTGAAGACGGGGCTGAGGAGCGCGAAAAAATATTTAGCCGTACTACAAGTATCGTACTGATAGCCAGCCTATTGCCAACGACCCTAATTGTAATTTTTGCCCATCAGATCGCGCAGTTACTGGATTATCCTGGTCAGGAGCAGTTCATTACATGGTCGGCCCTGCTGTTAGCGATTGATGCTGTTGTGGCTATTCCGTTCGCCCGTTTGCGGGTCGAGAACAAGGCCAGGCGATTTATACGGGCTAAAGTCATCAACATCCTGCTCAACGTGACGCTGTGTACGTTTTTCATTGTCATCTGCAAAGACATTTCCGAAGGCGATTACCTGCCCGCCCTACAACCATTGGCCTCGTTCATTTACCGCCCCGAAATCGGCCCAGGCTATATTTTGCTGGCCAACCTGCTAGCCAATGGCCTCTATTTTCTGATTCTGCGCGATGCGTTTGCTGGTTTCCGGTTCACGTTCCAGTGGCCCGTGGTGCAAACCCTGCTGATTTATTCGTTTCCGATTATGCTCACCAGCCTTTCGGGCGTGGTCAATCAACTCACCGACCGGCTGTTGCTCCGCCATTTCCTGCCCGAAGGCTTTTATCCGGGTTTTACCTCCGAAGACGCACTGGGAATTTATGGTAACTGCCTGAAGCTGTCAATCTTTATGGCGCTGGCTGTCAACTCGTT
The DNA here is from genome assembly GCA_026785985.1 of Rudanella sp. Classification (GTDB taxonomy): domain Bacteria; phylum Bacteroidota; class Bacteroidia; order Cytophagales; family Spirosomataceae; genus Rudanella. The sequence goes on from JAJAYX010000161.1 coordinate 8,024, forward strand.
CAAGTTTGCGGCTGACCCGTTCTTTTTTAGCCGGGCCGAGGACAAAAACTCCCCCAAACTGCTGGCTGAAGTCACGAAATGGTTCGTAATTGTCTGCGTGGTTTTGTGGGTCGGCATCAGCCTGAACCTCGATGTTGTGGGTCTCCTGTTGCGGTCGCCAAAATACCGGACTGGGCTGGGTGTGGTGCCGATTTTGCTCCTGGCCAACCTGTTTTTAGGCGTTTATTACAATATTTCGTTCTGGTTCAAACTGAGCGACAAGACCAAATACGGCACGTTGATCACGGTGGTTGGGGCGGTGATAACAGTGGTGCTCAACATTGTGTTGATTCCAAAAATAGGCTACATGGGCTGTGCCTGGGCCTTTTTAGTATCGACGCTGGCAATGACGGTGCTCTGCTACTGGTTGGGCGAGCAGCATTACCCGGTGCCGTATCACGTTGGGTCGGCCCTTTTTTATATCGGGAGCGCGGCCCTGCTGATTTACGGAACCAGCCTTGTTAAAATACCGAACCTCTGGGTGTCGGTGCCGTATCACCTCGGACTGTTTGCCCTTTATCTGGGAGTGATTGCCGTGGTGGAGCGCGACACGGTGAAAATGGCGTTGAAGCGGATCAGGAAGTAAGCGTTGTTTTTGACCCGTCCCGACCCAAAACGCACCTTTTTTTGTTGCCTTGAAAAACCGGGCCTGACAAACGGCTCCGCCCCTTTTCCACCGAATCGTTTATGCAACTATTGTACAGTTATTTACGCCGTTATTGGGGGTTGCTGGCCCTTGCCCTGCTGCTGGCAGCCATCAACCAGATTTTCTCCCTGCTCGACCCTTATATTTTTCGCAAAATCATCGATCAGTACGTGGTGAAACCCGGCGCGGATTCGCCCGGTACGCTGCGCGATATTAATTTCTGGGACTTCCTGAAAAATGGCGCGGGTATTCTGATTCTGCAGGCCCTTGGTGTGGCAATGGTGAGCCGCATTGCCAAGAATTTTCAGGACTATTATGTCAACGTGATCACCCAGCGGTTGGGGGCGCGGCTCTACACCGACGGCCTGCGTCACTCCCTCGAATTGCCCTACCAGGTGTTTGAAGATCAGCGGTCAGGCGAGACATTGGGAAAGTTGCAAAAGGTGCGGTCGGACGTGGAGAAGCTGATTCAATCGTTTGTAAATGTGCTGTTTACGTCGGTGGTGGGCATTATTTTTGTGATGTGGTATGCCGCCACCGTTTATTGGCCCATTGCCCCGGCCTACTTCCTGACCATTCCGTTGCTGGGGTTTGTGAGTTCGCTGTTAAGCAAGAAAATCAAGGTTGTGCAAAAGAATATTGTGGCCGAAACCACTGCGCTGGCTGGTTCCACTACCGAAAGTTTACGCAACATCGAACTGGTGAAAAGCCTTGGTTTGGCGCAACAGGAAACCGAACGCCTGAACGCTACAACGACGAAAATCCTGAAACTCGAACTCAAAAAAGTACGGTATATCCGGTCGCTGTCGTTCATCCAGGGCACGTTTGTGAACCTCCTTCGCAACGCGATCATGCTGCTGATGCTGTTCCTGGTGGTGCGGGGCCAGATCACGGTGGGTGAGTTTTTCTCGCTGTTTATTTACTCGTTCGCCATTTTCGGCCCCTTGCAGGAGTTAGGAAACATCATCAATATCTACCGCGAAACCGAGGCATCTTTGGCTAATTTCCAACAGATTCTGGATACTCCCCGCGATATGCAACCGGCCCATCCACAGCCCGTTGGCGAGATCAAAACGCTCGCGTTCGACGATGTCCGATTCAAACACCTCACGGCGGCAACCCCAGCTTTGGACGGTATCACGTTCAAGGCGAAAGTAGGCGAAACAATCGCGTTTGTTGGCCCCAGCGGGTCGGGGAAAACCACGTTGGTGAAGTTGCTGGTGGGTTTATACAAGCCCCTGCGCGGTCAGATTCTGTATAATGACATCCCTGGTTCCGAGGTGAATTTGGACGAGCTTCGGGAGCAAATCGGCTTTGTGACGCAGGATACGCAGCTTTTTGCGGGCACCATCCGCGAAAACCTCCGCTTTGTGGCCCCCAACGCCACCGACGAAGAATGCCTGACCGCCCTGAAACAGGCAGCCGCTCATTCGCTGCTGTCCCGCGCTCCGCAGGGTCTCGACACGGTAATCGGCGAAGGGGGCGTGAAGGTTTCCGGGGGCGAAAAACAACGCCTGAGCATTGCCCGCGCCCTGCTTCGCAAACCAGCATTGCTGGTGTTCGATGAGGCAACGTCGGCATTGGATTCGCTGACGGAGGAGGAAATTACCCGGACAGTACGGCAGTTATCGGGGTCGCGGCAGCACATCACCATTCTGATTGCCCACCGCCTAAGCACTATTCTCCACGCCGACCATATCTTTGTGCTGGAACAGGGTCACGTAGCCGAGCAGGGTCGCCATGAGGAACTTTTAGACCAAAAAGGGCTCTACTACGCTATGTGGCGGCAACAAATTGGCGAACGTAAAGAGCTGGTAGCCGCGTAGTTACCAATCAAAACCATGACCGTCAATAGTAAAAATTTACTTTTTCATTCTTCCGATACAAAACAATACTCCCAACTTATGTTACGCTACCTCATTGGCACGGCCTTCGCTGCCATCTTTATGTTAAGCAGTTTTTTGGTGGCTGAAAAGCCCGCAGCCAAAACCGCCCGCGAAAATTACCAGACCTATTGTGCCTCTTGCCACGGCGAAAAAGTCGAGGCTTTTGTGGATCGTAAATGGAAACATGGCAACGCCAAAAGCGACCTGGTTGCCAGCATCACCAACGGCTATCCCGATCTAGGAATGCCAACGTGGAAAGCGGTTTTGTCGGAAAAAGAAACGAGCGACCTGGCCGACCTGATCCTGGAAAGCCTGAAAGATGTGGACAAATACAAGTTCGCCAGCAAACCAACATCCAACGTGTTTTCGTCGGAGGGGCAAACGGTGAAGTTAGACACGGTGGCTTCGGGGATGAAATCACCCTGGGGTATGGCATTCCTACCCGATGGCGATATGCTCGTGACCGACCGCAATGGCGAGGTGTATCGGGTGGGTAAAGGCGGTCAGAAAACGATGGTATCGGGTGGGCCAACGCCCGTTGTCGAAGGACAGGGAGGCCTGTTAGACGTGGCTCTGCACCCCGATTTTGCCCAGAATGGACTGGTCTATATGTCATATTCGGCTATGAAAATGGAGGGCGACCAAAAGCTTTCGACCACGGCAGTGGTGCGGGCTAAACTGGCGGGCAATGCCTTGACAGAACAGAAAGTTATTTTTGAAGCCCTTCCCTACGCCAAAACCCGCCACCATTATGGGTCACGTCTGCAATTCGACAAGCAGGGTTTCCTGTATATATCGGTGGGCGACCGGGGTAGTGAGCAGATTAACCCGCAGTTTCTGAACCGCGATGCCGGTAAAGTTCACCGCATCCACGACGATGGCCGGATTCCTGCCGACAACCCATTCGTGGGCAAAGGCTATGCCCACGGCTCCGTTTATTCGTATGGCCACCGGAATCCGCAGGGTATGACCCGCAACCCACAAACCGGGGAGATCTGGACCGATGAACACGGCCCACGCGGGGGTGACGAGGTAAACATTATCAAAAAAGGAGCCAACTACGGCTGGCCGGTGATTTGCTACGGCATCAATTACGACGGTAAACCGATCACCAACCTGACCGCCAAAGAAGGCATGGAGCAACCGCTAACCTATTGGCTTCCATCCATCGGGCCATCGGGAATGGCGTTTGTGGAAGGTAACAAATATCCGGGCTGGAAAGGCAACCTGCTGGTCGGCTCTCTGCGGTTTCAGTACCTGAACCGCTGTGTGCTGGAAGGCAATAAGGTGGTGAAAGAAGAAAACCTGTTGAAGAACATCGGTCGCCTTCGGAACGTGAAAATGGGGCCTGATGGCTATATCTATGTGTCGGTGGAAGAGCCCGGCTATTTATTCCGGCTGATGCCTGTGAATCAGTAATAAACGCAACTGCCGCCAAAACGCCGGACTTGAAAGTCCGGCGTTTTTGTGTATTTTTGACTGACTCAGCTACACAATACCATGCAGACTCTGCTCGAATCGAAACCAGCTACTCACGACTACGGAACGCCCCTGTACGCGGGTTGCCGAATGGAAAAAGATGACTTCCTGCGCTGGGAGTCCGACGACAACTATGTGTATGAATTCAACGATGGCATTCTTGAATCCACTATCGGCATGAGGCAGAACGAGAGTTATCTGTTCACGAACCTTGAGAATCAGTTTATTCGGACAGCCATCTTTCAGAATGGAGGCCGATTGAGAGCCGAATTGGAGATATGGCTCACTCCCAAACAAATGCGCCGACCTGATGTATCGTTCTTCACGAGTGATCAAATTCAGCAGATGCACACAGGTACAGCAGTAGTGTCCAATTTTGTGGTTGAGTTTGGCTCAGAAAGTGATAGTGAGTTGAAAAGCATCACCAAGCGACACGAGTATTTCGATGCCGGGGTGCAGGTTGTCTGGTGGGTTTTCCCGACGTATAAAGAGGTTTTTGTTTATACCTCACCCAAAACCGTCACGATCTGCACCGACGA
>JAJAYX010000162.1 GCA_026785985.1 Rudanella sp.
ACATTGGGCCATTATGGGTCCTTCAGGTTCAGGGAAAAGCCTATTTCTCGATGCGCTGGCTGGCAAAACTACCCTGGCTGGCGGGCGATTGCTCCACCCGGTTGGTGCGCTCAAAACTGCCGTTGAACTGGTAGCCCGTGACTACGGCTTCGATTGGCTCATCGCGAATGCTACCCAATTCTATCAGCAACGGTTTAACACCCAAACGCAGGATGATACCCCCACCGTCCGCGATCTGTTGCAGAATCAGATCCAGCCCGTTGGCACCATCGACCCCGCTTCGGTGCCATTGACTCCGCCTGCTTATCCGGCGGAATGGCTCACCGAGGTTGCCCACCAAATGCACATTACGCATCTCCTCGACCGGCGGCTCACTTCACTTTCCAATGGCGAAACCCGCCGAACATTACTGGCCCGGTCGCTGTTGAAACGCCCCCGCGTGTTGTTACTTGATAACCCGTTTTCAGGTCTTGACTCCGACAGCCGCGCCCAACTCCACGCAACGATTGAGCGGGTTGCCCAAACGGGTATCTCGCTGGTGATGGTGGTTGATGAGCGGGATGTACCGACTTGTGTCACCGATCGGTTGGTGCTGGGGAAGGAGATTGAGGAAGGTGTCAGACATCTGGCAGATGTACAGATACCTTCCTTAATCTCCTCCAATTTTCAAAATGCCATTCAAATGCGAAATATCACCGTTCAGTATGGCGATAAAACAGTGCTGGATTCCGTTAACTGGACCATTTGTCGGGGGGAGAAATGGGCGTTGATGGGACTAAACGGGTCGGGGAAAAGCACCCTCCTGAGCCTGATTACAGCCGATAATCCGCAAGCTTACGCCAACGACTTTAAGCTATTCGACCGGAAGCGCGGCACGGGCGAAAGTATCTGGCAAATCAAACAAAAAATCGGTTACGTCTCTCCCGAACTGCATCTGTATTTTCCGCGCCAAACGAGCGTCTGGAACGTGGTGGCCTCGGGTTTGTTCGATACAATGGGACTGTTCCGTAAACTCAACCCGGAGCAGATGGCTTCGGTAGAGGCTCAACTACACCAACTTGATTTGTGGAAACTGCGCGGTCAGTCGTTGTCGGCACTCTCGGCGGGGCAACAGCGATGGGCGTTGCTGGGCCGTGCCCTTATCAAAAACCCACCCCTACTGGTGCTCGACGAACCCACTCAAGGTCTGGATGCAGCCCACACCGAACAGTTTCGCCAATTGGTAGATCAGCGATGTGCTCAAAGTCCAGATCAAACACTGATTTACGTAACCCACTACCCGGCCGAACTCCCCGATTGCATCACTCAAACATTGCGATTGGCAGAAGGCCGGGTTGTGCATTAAGTCGTGTGCTATCTTTGCGGCTTCAATCCCCAACGCAATGCAACTTTTAGATGGCAAATTCCTTTCGACCCAAATCAAATCACAAATCGCGGCTGAGGTTGCCCAGATAAAGGCCGGGGGTGGTAAAATTCCCCACCTTGTGGCGATTTTGGTTGGCTCGGCGGGCCGCTCGGAAACCTACGTAGCCAGTAAAATGAAAAGCTGCGAGGAAGTTGGGATGCACTCCACCCTGATTCGGTTTGACGACGACGTGACCGAAGATGACCTGCTGGCAGCCGTGCGCGAGGTGAACAACAATCTCGATATGGACGGCCTGATTGTGCAGCTTCCCCTGCCCAAACACGTGAACCCCGACCGTGTAATGGAAACCATCGACCCGGCCAAGGATGTGGACGGTTTCCACCCGATCAACATTGGCCGCATGGCAAAGGGGCTGCCCGCCTATGTATCGGCAACGCCACAGGGCATCCTGGAAATGCTGAAACGCTACGACATTCCAACCAGCGGCAAGCATTGTGTGGTGGTAGGCCGGAGTCAGATTGTGGGCCTGCCCATGTCCATTCTGATGCAGCGCAACGACTACCCCGGCAACTGCACTGTGACGCTGACCCACTCCAAAACCCGGAACCTCCCCGAAATCTGCCGCACCGCCGACATCCTGATTGCGGCCCTTGGTCGGCCCGGTTTCATCACTGCCGACATGGTAAAAGAGGGTGCTGTGGTGATTGACGTGGGCCTGGAAAAAGTGCCTGATGCCACCAAAAAGAGCGGTTTTGCTCTCAAAGGCGACGTGAAATTCGACGAGGTAGCCCCCAAAACCAGCTACATTACGCCCGTTCCGGGCGGGGTCGGCCTGATGACCATCTGCTCGCTCATGCAAAACACCGTGAAAGCCGCACGGGGAGAGATTTATAGGAAGTAACAAATCCACCTGTCCAAGTCTATGAAACACCTTCTACCCCTCGCCTTCATTCTTCACTGCACATTTTTCATTATCTATTCCGCCACCGCCCAACCTCCCAAACGCGAGTTTCGGGCGGCCTGGGTCGCCACCGTGGGGAATATTGATTGGCCAAGTTCTAAAAATCTGACTGCCGATCAGCAGCGGGCTGAGTTCGTGGCCATTTTGAATAGCCATCAACAGGCAGGCCTGAATGCCGTGGTGGTGCAGGTCAGGAGCGTGTGCGATGCTCTCTATCAGAGTCCGCTGGAGCCGTGGGCCGAGGTGCTGACGGGCAAACAGGGCCAATCGCCGGGCTACGACCCGCTGGCGTTTATGTTGATCGAATGCCGCAAACGGGGTATGGAGTTTCATGCCTGGTTCAATCCGTATCGGGCCGTGTCGAATGTACAAACGGCTGTTTTAGACCCCAATCACGTGGTGCGCCGGAAACCCGAATGGCTGCTGGGACAAGGAAATTTACGAATTCTGAACCCGGCTTTGCCCGAGGTTCGGGCGTTTGTGACCTCAGTTATTATGGACGTGGTGCGCCGGTACGACATTGACGGAGTACATTTCGATGATTATTTTTATCCCTACCCACCCGCCACCGGAACGGCCCCTTTCAACGACGATTCAACCTTTGTGCGTCACAACCGGGGGTTCACCAACCGCGCCGATTGGCGACGCGACAACGTGAATCTGCTGGTGAAACAGGTGAGTGACAGCGTCCGGGCCGCCAAACCCTGGGTGAAATTTGGCATCTCGCCCTTTGGCATCTGGCAAAACAAAACCACCGCCCAACCCAACGGTTCGGCGACTAACGGTTTGCAGGGCTATAACGACATTTATGCCGACTCACGGAAGTGGATTCAGTCGGGTTGGCTCGATTACATTGCCCCGCAACTTTACTGGCATTTCGGCAATCCGGCGGCTGATTATGGCCTGCTGATTCCCTGGTGGGACAACGTGATGAAGTCAGCCAACGGGAGGCATTTGTACATTGGGCAGGCAGCTTACCGGGTCGGAGGAACGGGCGAACCGGTGGGCTGGCAACAACCCAATCAAATTCCAATGCAACTCCGGCTTAATCGCCAAACACCTGCCATTCAGGGGAGTATCTTTTATAACACCACCACGTTTCGTAATAATTCGCTTGGCCTTCGCGACTCAGTCCGCACCAATTTCTACGCCCGGCCCGCCCTGCGACCATTGATGCCCTGGAAAACGAACTTTGCGCCACCACCGCCCACGGAACTGACCGCCACACCCACCGGAACCAACATGGAACTGCGCTGGAAGGTTTTTACAGGCACTACAGCCCCCGGCTCTCAGCCTGTCAGTCAGTTTGTGGTCTATCGGTTTGACGGTAACGCGGTTGGCGACCGATCAACGGCTCAGTTTATTCGGGCCATTACGCCCGATGCCACCCTTAGCTTCACCGACACAGGCCTTGTCCCCGGCCAAACCTATACCTATGTTATCACCACCCTCGACCGGATGCACAATGAAAGCAACCCGTCGAACGCCGTTCAAACACAGTTGATTACGGCAGAGGAGCCTATTTTGGTAAGCGAATTTAGTAACGCGCCCAACCCGTTTGCCAGCCAAACCGAGTTGCGCTACACCCTTACCCGCCGGGCCGAGGTGATGCTGACCATCATAGACGCAACAGGGCGGGAAGTTGTCCGTTTGGTAAACGCACAACAATCGGCGGGCGAACACCGGGCCGTGTGGGACGCACGGGGTGCAACGCTTGGCGTTTTTGTGGCCGTTTTGACTGTCGGCAACCAACGCGCTACGGTTCGACTGGTGAAGCAGTAAGTTCTAAAACCCAATATCCACAACCAGCAATTCCCATTTTAACTTGTTGGTATTAACGAGGTAGTTGGCGCGAACCCCCACCTCAAAGGGTTGCCGGAACCGCAACACGTTGAACACAAACGTGAGGTCGGCCCCAACCGTGGAAAGGTTGCGCCGGGCGTTCTCAAAGCGGACTAACTGCCCGGCCTGATTCACGACAGGCACCTCCAATTGCCCCTGGGCGGCATCGTAGAAAACGGCCCCTTTAATTCGCTGAATGTAAGCTAATCGGCCAATGTTCCAGTGCGTGTCGGCAATAGGAAGGCGGTATTCGGCACTGCCCACGGTGAGCTTGTCGAAGCTGGTATAAAGCTGACCGCGTGGGTAAAATGTGACCGGACTGAAGCGGTAGGTATCCTGACCCGTATTGATTTGTTGCTGATATCCCCCCCGAAGCCGAAGCGAATGGTGTTTCAAAAAGCCCGGAAAAAACAGGTTGGACTGCATACTCAACAACTCCCCGCGCAACTTTCCACCAAAGGGGGTGGTTCGCCAGTTAAACAAGAATGTTTGTCCCCAGGGCGGAGCCACATCACGTTTGCTTTGTTTCAGAAGTCGCTGATAAGTCAGACCGTAATTCATGGCGTTGAGCATGCCGGCCCGGCCAACTTCGTTGAGGGGCGCAAAAGGCAAGTCGTAACCTGTCACCTGAATGAGGTTGTAGTTGGCCGAAAGCGTCAGATTTTGGCTGTATTTTGATTGAGTCAGGCGAAACGGAAGCCGGACACCCGCCGATAGCTGGTTATAATGCCATTGGTCGTCAAGGAGACTGTCCAACGGCAACCGCCGATCCACATAAACGCTTGTTTTGCGGTTTCCGCTCTGAAAACCGACATCCAGAATGGGGTAAAGCCCCTGATAGCTGGCATTCGCGAAGAAATTACCAACCTTCTCCGATTGATTATAGGCATAGCCCGCCGAGAGTTGGGTGGTTCCCAGCAAGTCCCGCGAGTCGATACCAACGGTAAGTCCCTGTCCATCAGAGGCAAACAGTGGTCCCCAGCTATAAATATTCAGGGCGTGGGGCAACCGCCGGTAGCGAATGGTATCGAAAAGAGTTGGAGCTTGTCCGGGGCGGGTTAGCGATCCAGTCGAGTCGCTGAGCGCTACGCGGGCCTGAGCCAAACCGGGTTCCTGCGCAATGAGCGGCCCAAAATATCGAACCGTGCGGTCTTGCACCTCAGTGGCGGGTGTCCAGGTGGCCGCGTCGAGGGGGGTTTCCATCACGCGGAACCCATCCGCCGAAAAATCATGGAACGCCAGCGTTTTGTTGGAGGGCGAAATAGCTGCGTGGTAGGCTCCCAATGGCCGCGAACTAACCTGGAACGTGCGCCCGTTGCGGATGTCAACCGCATACAGATTGTCGATGCCCGACTGGGGCGAGTTATACAACACAT
>JAJAYX010000163.1 GCA_026785985.1 Rudanella sp.
GGGCGAAACCCAGCTTCGCGGTAACATCATGCAGGGCGACGGGGTCTATAAATCGACCAACGCGGGAAAGACCTGGAAAAACATCGGCCTCAGCAATACGCAGGCCATTGCCCGCGTCAGGATTCACCCAACCAACCCCGACATTGTGTATGTGGCCGCATTGGGGCATCCCTACGGCCCGAACGACGAACGCGGCATTTTTCGGACCACCGACGGTGGTAATACCTGGAAAAAAGTACTCTACAAAAGCGACAAAGCGGGCGGGGTCGATATCATTATCGACTCCGCCAACCCCAACGTGCTGTATGCCTCAATTTGGGAAGTCTAGCGCACACCCTGGAAAATGTGGGGGGGCGGGGGCGATTCGGGCCTGTTTAAATCGACCGATGGGGGCGATACCTGGACCGAACTGACCCGCAAACCGGGAATGCCCAAAGGAACCGTCGGAAAGATTGGCGTGACCGATTCGCCCGTTGACCCGAACCGGGTGTGGGCCATTGTGGAAGCCGAAGACGGGGGCGTTTACCGTTCCGACGATGCCGGGATGACGTGGCAGCGCGTGAACGAGGAGCGAAAACTGCGGCAGCGGGCTTTTTATTATTCCCGAATCTACGCTGATCCACAGGACAAAAACAGCGTTTATTGCCTCAACGTGGGCTTTTATAAATCGACCGATGGTGGGGTGAAGTTCAATAAAACCATCACCGTTCCCCACGGCGACAACCACGATCTCTGGATCGACCCCACCGACTCGACCCGGATGGTGGCGGCCAACGACGGGGGTGGTTGTGTGTCGGTGAACGGCGGCATAACCTGGACCGACGAAGATTTCCCGACGGCTCAACTCTACCATATCACCGCCACCAGCGATTTCCCGTATCAGGTGGCCGGGGCGCAACAGGACAACTCCACCGTGGCCGTGCCGAGCGAAGGCTGGACGAATTTCATGGCGCGGGGCAACACTGTTGAAAAGCGCGAGTGGTCGTATGACGTGGGCGGTGGCGAGAGTGGCTACATCGCGCAAGACCCGAAAAATCCCGATATTTTTTACGCCGGAAGCCAGGGTGCCCTGCTCACCCGCTATGACCGGAAGACGGGCCAAACCCGTGACATTCAGGTTTATCCGCGCTTTTTCTCCGGCGAACCAGCCAGTGCCTTGCCCGAACGCTGGCAATGGACGTACCCCATTGTGTTCGCACCCAAAGATCCTAACCGGCTGTATGTTTGCTCGCAACACGTCTGGATGAGTACCAACGAAGGCCAAAGCTGGACAAAAATCAGCCCCGATTTAACGCTGGCTGATACGGCCTCGCTCGGCAAAAGCGGTGGGCTGATAACGATGGACATGAACGGCCCCGAAATCTACGCGACCGTGTTTGCCCTCGCGCCCTCCTTCCACGATGTCAACACGATTTGGGCCGGTTCCGACGATGGCCTGCTGCATATCACCCGCGACCACGGCAAAAGCTGGCAGAAAATTACTCCGCCCGATATGCCGAAACACACCCGAATCAGCCTGATCGACGCATCGCGCCACAAACCCGGCACGGCCTGCGTAGCGGCCAAACGGTATCAGATGGACGACCGCGCTCCGTACATCTGGAAAACCGACGACTACGGCAAGACCTGGAAAAAAATCATCAACGGGCTTCGGGCCGATGCCTACGTCCACGCCGTTCGGGAGGATGCTACCCGCCCCGGCCTGCTCTACGCAGGTACGGAACACGGCATCTGGGTCTCGTTTACTGATGGCGACAACTGGGAACCTCTCCGCCTGAACCTGCCCGACACGCAGATTGCCGACATCCAGGTGACGGAAAAAGACGTGGTGATAGGCACCCACGGGCGGTCGATCTATGTGTTGGACGATGTGGCCCCGGTGCGGGAGTTCACGGCCGATCTGCCCACCGAAGCAGTTCATTTTTTTACCCCCTACTACGCCGTGCGACGGGTGCAACCGGCTGTTTTTCAGTATTATCTGGCCAAACAAGCCGACAGCGTGAAGGTCGAAATTCTGGATAGTGCCGGTACATTGATTCACTCGTTTACGGGCGATAAACCCAAAAATCCGACTAAAAAAGACGACGAAGACGAGGATGACGGCCCGCCAAAACCTAAAATGCCCACCACAGCCGCCGGCCTGAACCGCTATGAGTGGGACTTGCGTTACCCCGGCTCCAGCTCGTTCAAAGGCATGATTATGTGGGGTGCGCGGCCCACCAACGGGCCGTTGGCCCTCCCCGGTCAATACAAGGTTAGGCTCACGGTTGGGGGCAAATCCACCACGCATCCATTCGAGATCAAACTCGATCCCCGCCTGAAAAACGTGACCCCTGCCGATGTGCAGGAGCAGTTTAAGCTGGCCATGAAACTCCGCGACCAAACCAGCAAAGCCAACGATGCCGTGATTCAGATTCGGGCCATCAAGGAAAAACTGGCCAAACAGCCCGACAATCCGGCCAATAAGAAGCTGAAAGAGCAGTTGAGCATCATCGAAGAAAACCTGTACCAGATCAGGAATCAGAGTGGGCAAGACCCGCTGAACTTCCCCATCAAACTAAACAACCGGCTCGCGGCTCTCTGGCGCAGCGTGGAAACGGGCGATGCCAAACCCACCGCCGGTTCCTACAAAGTGTATGACGAACTCTCCGCCGAACTAAGCACGCAACTCACCGAACTGGATAAACTGGTGAAAGGGAAACCGGGTATGTGAGGTCAATCAATTCACAACTATTTTCAACACGAACCATGCGTCAACTCAACATACTTTTTCTCGCCGTTGCCCTCCTCGCAACCCGTCAGGTTCAGGCCCAATCGAAACCCGCAACCGATTCAACCACTGCGTCGGTGATGAAAGCCATGCAGTGGCGTAACATCGGGCCGTTTCGGGGTGGCCGCTCGGTGGCCGTTGCCGGGCACCCAACCGAGCGGCGGGTGTTTTATATGGGCACTACGGGCGGGGGTGTCTGGAAAACTGAGAACGGCGGTATCACCTGGCAGAACATTTCCGACGGATTTTTTAAAATGGGATCGGTGGGGGCCATTGCCGTGGCGCAGTCGAACCCCAGCATCCTGTATGTGGGGATGGGCGAACACACGTTGCGGGGCAACCTCTCGCCCGGCGATGGGGTATACAAATCGACCGACGCGGGAAAAACATGGACGCACATCGGCCTGACCGATACGCAACACATTGGTTCTGTGATAATTGACCCAACGAACCCCGACATTGTTTACGTAGCCGCGCTGGGTCATGCCTTTGGCCCGAACGAGGAACGGGGCGTTTTCAGGACGCAGGACGGCGGCAAAACCTGGAAAAAGATTCTGTACAAAAACCCGAATGTGGGGGCCATCGACCTGACGATCGACCCGGCGAATCCCAAAACCATGTATGCCTCCACTTTTGAATTTCGCCGGTTTCCGTGGGGCGTTCGGAGTGCGGGGCCGGGCGCGGGAATCTTCAAAACGGTGGACGGTGGTGATACCTGGAGCGACATTACCCTGCGTCCGGGTTTGCCGACCGGCATCAACCGGGGCCGGATAGGGCTGGCTCTGTCGCCCTCGAAACCCAACCGCGTCTGGGCCATTATTGAAGCCGAAAACGAACAAACCGGCGTTTATCGCACTGATGATGCCGGGGCTACCTGGCAGGTTATCAGTCAGTTTGCCGACCTTTTTCAGCGTCCGTGGTACTATCATCACCTCGCGGCTGATCCTAAAGACAGCGAAACACTGTGGGTGCTGAATATCGACATGTGGAAATCGAGCAACGGCGGCAAGACCTACAAAAAAGTGGACCCGCCCCACGGCGATAACCACCAACTCTGGATCGACCCGAACGACACGAACCGGATGGTGCAGGCCAATGATGGGGGTGGCACCGTAACGTATGACGGGGGGAAATCGTGGTCAACGATATATAACCAGCCAACAGCCCAGATGTACCACGTCATCACCGACAACAAATTTCCGTATCGGGTGTATGGGGCGCAGCAGGATAACTCCACCATTTCGGTGCCAAGCCGCTCCGATTACGGGTCAATTTATCCCGATCAGAATTACGACGTTGGCGGGGGTGAATCGGGGTATATCGCCTTCGATAAAAACGACCCCTCACTCATTTTTGCAGCGAACCACCACTGGCTCACCCGCCTGAATCTGAAAACGAATCAGCTCAAAGATGTGTCGGTTATCCCCGACGATATGTATGGGTATGGCTCCGCCGATTTGGCCTACCGCTTTCAGTGGACATACCCCGTTATGGTGTCGCCCCACAATCCAAAAGTGCTCTATGCAACCTCGCAATATGTCCATCGCTCCACCGATCAGGGGGCAAGCTGGCAGGTGATCAGCCCCAATCTGTCGCGCTCCGACCCGGCGACCCTCGAAAAAAC
>JAJAYX010000164.1 GCA_026785985.1 Rudanella sp.
ATCTTCGTCGCCCAGGTCGGCCCACGCTTTCGACAAGTCGTTCAGAACCCGTTGGTCGTGTTTTAAGCCTTCATAGAAACCCGGCTCAAAATCATCGGCAATACAAATGTCCATCGTTGGGTCAATGTCCATTTGGCTGGTCACGAGGTCGAGCAATTCGTCTTCTCGCCCATCGTTAATCATGTCAGAAACGGGCAGGTTGGGTGCGATAAACACCCGGTTGTTGTCGAACATCTTCAGCATGGCATCGGTGGCCTCGCCGAACCGCCGGATGGATTGCTGGAAGGCAAAAAAGCTACTATCGATGCGCTTTACAAGCATCGTTTTCATGATTTTGGCTAACTGTGTCGCAATCATGTCGGCCTTTCGATACTTCTGTTTTTTGTAGGGTTTTAGAAAGCCAATGGCCCGGTAGCGGTTATACGTCAGCCCGTCGGTGGGGTGCGTCAAGCAGCGAATGGTATGGTCGTAGAGTATTTCGAGGTGCGGTGCGAGCTGATAGAATATCTTTTCGGGCTTCCGCACGTTAGGAAACTCGATCTTCTGCGCCACCAAGTCATCTTTGTAGAGGTGATGAATTTTCAGGTCAGTACGCGTCCGCCGAACGGTTAGCGGTTCAATCACCTTTACTCGAATCTGCTCGTAAATCCGCCGAACGCCCTCATTTACCCGTTGCATATCGGGTTCGTGTTTCAGCTTGCGGTAAGCGTCGATGTGCTGCCGAAAGAAATGTTGCAGGTTGCCAATTTCGAGGGTCGAATCTTTACTGTCCTGGAACAGATACACCAGATTGGCAATGTCTTCGGGGTAATTATTGAGGGGCGTGGCCGACACCAGCATCACCCGTTTCGCGTAGTGCGAACCATCAGCCCGTCGGCGACGGGTGGGTGTTTTGCAGATTTTTTGCAGGTCGTTATAAGCCTCGGCGGTGTCGGAGCGAAACTTGTGGGCTTCATCGACGATAACCAAATCGTACTTGTCGGGCGTGCGGACTTTGTGAAGGCTCCCATTCGTAACAATATCGACCCCATCGAGGCCAAACTTATCAATGGTTTCTTCCCAGTTCGTTTTCAGGGCAGGCGGCACCACAATTAACGTGTGCGAACGGTGTTCCGGGAAACCATTTTTGAAGTAGAATTTTTTGGCAATGCGGGTAGCAATGATGGTCTTGCCCAGACCGACCACATCGGACAGAAAGAACCCGCCGTGTTTGGCCATTTTGTTGTAGCCATCATTCACCGCATCCGCTTGATAAACCAACGGAATAAACCCTTTTGGCAGGTCGGTTTCCGAGTTGGGGTCATAGTCGATGCTCTTGCCAAAGTATTCGATCAGAAATTTGAGGTACACCTCGTAGGGCGTAAACTGATCGTTCAGAAAGGTCTCGGTTTTTAGCCGGGCAATAAACTCCTCAGCCACCGGCACCGACTCACCCCAAAGCCGCTCGAACGTCTCATTGGCAAACTGAATATCGGCATCATCGCGCAGTTCAACATTGAACTCAAAGTTGCGCTCTAAACCTGGCTCAGTCAGGTTGCTCGACCCCGTGATAACGGCACCGTAACCGTGGGGATGGTAGGTCTGCTCCCGGAAAATGTATAGTTTGGCGTGAATGTTCTGTTTGGGATGCACTCGAATTTGCAGCTTCCCCGACACAATGTCGTCGATCATACCCAGCATTCCCTCCTCTACTACCTTGCTGTACCTGGCCTGCTGAATATTGGTTTTCGCTACCTCAAAAAAGTCTTCCTGTGATTTATAGGCATCAGCCGTGAACAATACACCCTGTTGGGCCGCCTGATAGACTAATTTATCCACGTTTATACCAACTAGTACCCGAACTTCGGTAGCGTCTTTAACAAACGGACGAACCCGAAAATAACCCGAAGCATAGAAGTAGCCTACCAGCGCATCGAAGAAGTGAATGTTGCGGTGTTTGAAGACACCCTCGATCTTCTGGAGAAGCGTGTTTTCTTCGTGATTGGTGAAAAACTTAGTAGAATAATGCGTAGCGACCATGTACACAAAGGTAGTTTGCTTAACCTGTCTGGCAATATCCACAAGATAAACCCACAAATCAACCCTTGCACAAAAACAAAAGTGCCTACCGGCTTCCAAACAAACCAGTAGGCACTATTTCAAATCTATTCTCCCTTACAACTGCTCCACCGACAGAGCCGACATATCCTTCATCCGGCACAAACAATCACCGTGGCGTAAGTGATCTCGATTTGATCTGAAAAATACTGGAAAAATATGGAATTAGATTCCATATTTTTCCAGTATTTTTGATTTATGATCTATCGTGTTGCAGAAGAAAAGTTACGAGCATTAGCTGCCACGTTTAAAGCCGTTGCACTAACGGGACCACGTCAATCGGGTAAAACAACGCTGGCCAAAGCTGTTTTTCAAGGTAAGCCTTATGTATCGCTGGGGAATACCGACAATCGGACTTTCGCCCTGCAAGATCCCCGAGGGTTTCTCAGCTCGTATCCTGAGGGAGCGATCTTAGACGAAGTGCAGCGCACGCCCGATCTGTTTTCGTACTTACAGGAGATTATCGACAACTCGACTCAGAAAGGACAGTTTATTCTGACGGGGTCAAACAATTTCCTGTTACAACAGTCCATTACGCAGTCGTTGGCCGGGCGAGTGGCTCACCTGTTTTTATTACCCTTTTCAGTATCCGAGCTAACCAAGGTTACCTTGCTGCCTGTAGCGGATAATGACTTGCTGCTCTCCGGTTTTTACCCGCCTAGCTACGATCAGCATATTCCAGCTACCGACTGGTACCTGAACTACATCCGCACCTATATTGAGCGCGATGTTCGGCAAGTCAAAAACATTACCGATTTATGGGCTTTTGAACGATTTATGGGTCTGCTGGCCGGGCGGTGTGGGCAGGAACTTAATCTGAGCGCACTGTCGGTTGAAGCTGGAGTGGATGTGAAAACAGTACAGGCATGGGTGGGCGTTTTGGAAAGCAGTTTTATTGTTTTTCTGCTAAAACCGCACTACCAGAATTTCAACAAAACCATTGTGAAGCGACCCAAACTCTATTTCTACGATACAGGATTAGTATGCTCGTTATTACGTATCACCAAAGCGGATCAGCTCGTGAACCATCCATCACGGGGGGCCTTGTTCGAAACGATGGTCGTCGCCGAACTCGTGAAGCAACGCACCAACGCCGGTTTGCCAATCAATCTGTTTTATTGGCGAGACAAGACGGGCCACGAGGTGGACGTTATTATTGATGAAGCCGGTAAGCTCATCCCCATCGAAATAAAATCAGGCCAGACAAT
>JAJAYX010000165.1 GCA_026785985.1 Rudanella sp.
CCGATTTTCCAGTCGTAGCCCAGCGGACGAATGGCGGGTTCGATGAAGTGGCCAAACTGCCCGGCATAGGAGGCTTCGAGTCGCTCGGAAGCCACGCGGTCTTCGAGTTGGTTGCGGTCAGAGGT
Source organism: Rudanella sp. (assembly GCA_026785985.1). Taxonomy (GTDB): domain Bacteria; phylum Bacteroidota; class Bacteroidia; order Cytophagales; family Spirosomataceae; genus Rudanella. The sequence goes on from JAJAYX010000165.1 coordinate 126, forward strand.
TCCACCCGATTGTTGACGCACCCTATTTTCGGCCTGTTGCATGGAGTCGCCGGGGCCGTAGTTGGCCAGCACCCACAACACAATCGAGATGGCCAGAATCACCCGTCCGGCTTCCCACACAAACGCCCGAACGCTTTCCCACACACTCAGGCCAACATGGTTCCAGCGGGGCATTTTAAAGGTGGGCAGTTCCATAATAAAGAAACTCCGCTCTTTTGTTTTCAGAATTAGTTTGAACACATAAGCCGCCAGCAACGCGCTGACCAAGCCCAGCAGATACAAACCCATCAGGGCGAGGCCCTGCACATTGAACAGGCCCAAAACCCGCGTGTTTGGCACCACAAGGGCAATCAAAATGGTATAGATGGGCAATCGGGCCGAGCAACTCATCAGGGGTGTTACCAGAATCGTGATCAGCCGGTCGCGCCGGGTTCCGATGCTCCGGGTCGCCATAATGGCAGGAACGGCGCAGGCCACGCCCGAAATCAACGGCACCACGCTCCGGCCATTCAGCCCGAATTTTCGCATGATCCGGTCCATGATCACCATTACGCGCGACATATACCCCGACTCTTCGAGCAGCGACACGAGCAAAAACAGGAACGCGATTTGTGGCACAAACACCAGGATACCACCGATTCCCGCCAGGATACCATCCGTCAATAAATCAGTTAAAGGCCCGGCGGGGAGGGTTTGTTTGAGGGTGCCATTGAGCCAGGCAACGCCCTCATCAATAGCATCCTGAAGGGGTGTGGCCCAGGCGAAAATAGCCTGAAAAATAAGGAGCAATACGAACCCAAAAATGGCGTATCCCCAAACCGGATGCAACAGAATCCGGTCGAGTTTCTGGCTCCAGGTGGGTTGGTTCGAGGGGGTTTTTTGGGTGATTGCCTCGCCCATCAGAGCGGCAATGCGTTTGTAGCGCGTGATGGTTTCGTTGGCCTGAAACGTGGTTTCGCTAAACTGATGTTTCTCGATCAGGCCATCTAGACCAACTTGCTGTTGTCGGTTCAAAAACGAGAAACCGTCGTGCTGAATGACATATTGCAGCGCGAGGTAATTATTGTCTAAGCTATACTGAGAGCGGGTATCGGCAATGAGTTCGGGGGCTTCGTCGGCCGGGTCGAAAAACAGTTTGGCGGGTAGGGTTGGGGTTGTCAATTGCCCCTGCACGGCTTTTCTGACCTGATCGAGACCCTCGCCGGTGCGGGCATTAATCCGAATAACCGGAACCCCCAACCGCATGGCCAGGCGCGCTCCGTTCACAGCCTTGCCCTGATCGTGGGCCACGTCGAGCATATTCAGTGCCAGCACCGTTGGCACACCGAGGTCGGCTATCTGTGTGAACAACAACAAATTACGGTGCAGGTTCGACGCATCGACCACTACCACGGCCACATCGGGATAATCGGGGTGGGCGGGGTTAGCCAGGATGTCCGTAACGAGTTGTTCGTCTAGGGATTTGGGGTAAATGGAATAAACACCGGGGAAGTCAACAATGGTGGCATTGGTTTGGGCGTCGAGCGGCCACGAACCAGATTTTTTGTCCACCGTAACGCCGGGGAAGTTGCCGGTTTTCTGGCGCAGGCCGGTCAGTTGGTTAAACAACGACGATTTTCCGGCATTCGGGTTGCCCACAAGGGCTATTACGGGAGGAGGCAAAGCAGTGGACAGTTAACAGTGACGGTCTGACGTTTCGGCAGCCAGCCGTTCTTAACCCGGCAAAGCCGCCATCCGTACAAAAACAGAAGGACTACTCAACTAAAATAGTAGCTGCTTCTGATCGGCGCATAGACAGGCAATAGCCCGACACGTTGAGGCAGATAGGATCGACGAGGGGGGATATACAATGCAGGCAGATTTCGGCACCGGGCAAACAACCCATTTCGAGGAGTTTAAGCGACATCAGTTGATCGTTGAACGACATGATGGTTGCCCGTTCTCCAACTTTGAGGTCAGCTACACTGCGTTTGCTCATGGTGGTGATGCCGCGTCGAGACGGCTGCTACTATTTAGATTCAGTTTAATTAACGTAAGATTACGGCGGAAAGTTTGTCTGTGCAAGAAAGGGGAGGAAAGTTTCTCCCGTACCTTTGCGCTTCATGACTCAATCAGTACGGCAGATCGGCGCGTTGATGCGCAAGGAGTTTGTGTTGGAGTGGCGGCAACGCTACGCCCTCAATGGAATGCTGCTCTATATTGTGGGGGCTGTGTTTGTGTGTTACCTGAGTTTCAATGCCCGTCGGGGGCAACTCACGCCCATTGTCTGGAACACGCTTTTCTGGATTATCCTGTTGTTTACGGCCATCAACGCGGTGGCCAAAAGTTTTGTGCAGGAACGCGCCGGGCGGTTTTTGTATTATTATACCGTAGCCAGTCCCTTGCAGATTATTGTTTCCAAAATCATCTACAACACCGTGTTGATGCTGGTGTTGTCGGGCCTGGGTTTTGCGACGTATGCGTTTGTGTTGGGTAATCCGGTGCAGGATATTGCCTTATATATGGGTAGTTTAGTATTGGGGTCGGTGGGGTTTGCAGCTTCGCTCACGCTGATTGCGGGCATTGCGGCCAAAGCCGAAAACTCGGCCACGCTCATGGCGGTGTTGAGTTTCCCGGTGGTGCTTCCCCTGCTGCTTATGCTGCTTAAAGTATCAAAAAACGCACTTGACGGCCTTGACCGGAGCGTTAGTATGGACGAAATTATTACTATTGTAGCCATCGACGCTATTGTATTGGTACTGTCGGGGCTGTTATTTCCGTTTTTATGGCGGAGTTGAGAACTATGAAAAAGAACTGGTGGAAGGCCCTTTCGGTCCTGATTATTTTCTTTGTGATTGTGGCGGGTCTGGTTGGCCCAACCCCCCGGCTGCCGATTCTGAATGAGAGTATTCGGAATGTGTATTTCCATGTGCCGCTTTGGTTTGCCATGATTATTTTGCTGCTAACCTCGGCCATTTATTCGGCCAAATATCTCCGCGCCGGCAAACCCGACCACGACCGTATTGCCGTGGAGTTCACCAACACGGCCCTCGTGTTTGGGATATTGGGCTGTCTCACCGGCTCCGTTTGGGCCAATTTCACCTGGGGCGAACCGTGGCCCAACGACCCCAAACTGAACAGTGTGGCCGTGGGAATGTTGCTGTATTTTGCCTATTCGATTCTGCGCGGTTCATTCGATGATGAACAACGACGGGCGCGGATTTCGGCGGTTTATAACATCTTCGCCTTTGCCGTTTTCGTGCCGCTCATTTTCATTGTTCCCCGCCTGACCGATTCGCTGCACCCCGGCAATGGGGGCAACCCGGCCTTTGGGCAGTATAACATGAGTAATCAGATGCGGCCCATTTTTTATATCGGGGTAATTGGCTTCGCGCTGTTGGGCGTTTGGATCACCGAACTCCGCGTGAGGATGCGCCGGGTTCAGGCTGTTTTGGAGGACTAAAACGGAATGTTTACTAACTATATCGTGTTAGTTTTGTATAGTGCGGACGGTTCGCCGTTGCGCTGCTGAAGCCTACTATGAACTCACTTCTTTCTGCCATGATGGCGTTAAACTTTTTAGCTCAACAAACTGCTCCTATTGAGATGGCCGACCAACTCCGGGCCGACGGTAAAATCTGGGTGGTTGTGCTGGTGATCGCCCTGGTGTTCGCGGGCATCGTCGCCTACCTTGTCCGGCTCGACCGGCAGTTGAGTAAAGTAGAGGAAGCCCTGAAACAGAAGACATTAGATCGCAAGACATCGGTATGAAAATCACACACATCCTCGGTATTATCGTTATTGCCATGGCCATCGGCATCATTGTTTCGACGGCGGGCGATGCCAGTGTTTACACCACGTTTTCGAAGGCCGAAGAAATGGCCAAAAACGGCGATGCCGACATGATTCACGTGGTGGGTAAGTTGCCTAAAAACAGCAGTGGTAAAATCACGGATATGCTCTATAACCCGCAAATCGACCCGAATCACTTCGAGTTCACGCTGATGGATACTGAAAACCGTGCCAAGCGAGTGGTTTTTAACAGTCCCAAGCCCCAGGATTTTGGCAGCGCAGAGCAGATTGTGGTGATTGGAGCTGTTCAGGGCGACTATTTCCAGTGCAACAAAATTCTGCTCAAATGCCCGTCAAAGTATCAGGATGGCAAGTTGGAAACGACAGAACATGAGTCGTCTGCGACCCCGGTCAAAACGGCAAAGATATGAGCGTTCAGGAAATTGAAATTGCAATCACTCAGTTGAGTATTGAGGAGTTCAGCAACTTATCAAACTGGATTGTTGAATACAAAAACCAGCAGTGGGACAAACAGATTGAGGAAGATTTTAATGCGGGCCGTTTAGACGCACTTCTTGACGAAGTTGATGCTGAATACGAGCAGGGTCTGACCAAGCCTTTATGCTAAACCGCACAACATCGCATTTCTGGAAATTTTACGAAACTTTACCTGAAGACATTCAGGCATTAGCCACTAAAAATTACGAGTTATTTAAATCAAATCCGGCTCATCCATCGCTTCAATTCAAGAAATTGACAGGTAAGCGAATGGTATGGGCAGTTCGGGTTGGCGACCATTACAGAGCCTTAGCCCGAGAGCGGGAGGACTCAATATTTGTCTGGTTCTGGATTGGGACGAATGAAGAATACAATCAACTCATTAAGCGGTTATGATTCACGAAACCATTGGTCAATTAGGCCATTTTTTTGTTATTCTGTCCTTCGTGACAGCGTTGGTAGCCACAATTGGCTACCTCATGTCGGCACTCGGCAAGGGGCAGCGTGTGGCCGCAAAAGCCATTGCTGAACCCGAACTGGCTTATGTGGGTGACACAGTTTCCAACAGCAACACTCCCCGCCGATCCAAACCAGCCACCAACCACCACAAACTAGCTACCGGATCTCCGGAACATCCCAAAGATGATTGGCGGACGCTGGCGCGGTGGGCGTTTTATGTGCATGGAGCGGCTGTGATTGGCATCATTGTGTGCCTGTATTCCATTATTTATAATCATTATTTCGAATATCAATACGCCTGGAGTCACTCCTCGCTGGCGTTGCCGCTGCAATATGTGGTGTCGTGTTTCTGGGAAGGTCAG
>JAJAYX010000166.1 GCA_026785985.1 Rudanella sp.
ACATCAGCGGGCGATACTTTTTCGAGGACATCGCGGTACAGGAACACAAGCCGCCAATCGCCCGTAGCAATGTACTCGCTGAGGCTCTTACCCAGTTGCTCCACATCCTTAAACGCCATTTCCACATACTTTAACTGCTTGGCCTTCGACCGATCCACCTCCTCTTTGGTCGGAGCTTTGATCGCTATCGAATCAAGGGTATTGAGCAGAATAGCTTTGGCCTCGTCCAGCGACTTTTCTTTCAGCATCTCTACCGCAAAGTAGGCATAGCCGGGGTCTTTGGTCATGAACGAATAGCCGTACTGCTGCGAGGCTTTCTTGGTCTCAATCAGGGCTTTATACAATCGACCGCTTGGTTCATCAGTCAACAGATCAATCAGCACATCCATTGTTGGGTAGTCGGGGTGCGAACTGGGCATGATGTGATACAGCGCCGACACTACTTTCGTATCGCCCACGCGCCGAAGTGTTACGGCCCGCTCGCCATCCTGAATTGGTTCAATGCTGTAGGTGGGTTGCAGCACCCGAGTTGGGCGCGGAATACCCGCAAAATACTCGTTGATCAGTGTCAGGGTTTTGGCTTCGTCAATTTTTCCGGCTACAACCAGCACCGCGTTATCGGGTTGGTAATATTTCTTGTAAAACGCCTGGAGATTCTCGATGGGCACTTTTTCGAGATCCGAACGATTGCCAATGGTCGATTTGCCGTAGTTGTGCCACAGATAGGCCGACGATACAACCCGCTCATTCAACACATTTTGCGGGGAGTTTTCACGCGATTCAAACTCATTCCGCACCACCGAAAACTCGGTCATCAGGTCTTCTTTCTTGATAAACGAGTTCACCATCCGGTCGGCCTCCAGGTCGAGTGCCCATTTCAGGTTCTCGTCGGTGGCCGAAAATGTCTCAAAGTAATTGGTACGGTCGAGCCAGGTGGTACCGTTAGGCCGTGTTCCGTGCGAGGTCAGTTCCTGCGGGATGTTGGTGTGTTTGGTGGAGCCTTTAAACACCATGTGCTCCAGCAAGTGAGCCATACCTGTTTCGCCAAGACCCTCGTGCCGCGACCCCACCAAGTAGGTAATATTCACGGTGATGGTTGGCTTTGAGACATCAGGAAAGAGCAGCACCTTCAACCCGTTTTTCAGGTTGTACTCGGTGATTCCCTCCACCGAAGGGCCTTTGGTAACGCCTTCGGGCAGGGCTGCGGGCGTAGCAACCTGTGCTTGTACCTGCCCACCAGAGCCGGGGAGCAGTGGGTGAGCCAACAGGGTGCTGGCGGCTAACGCGCTCATTAACAGCCATTGGCGGGGCATAAAAGTAGATGAGGTCATGGTAAAGTTGATGGATTATACGTTTGCTTTTATAACTATTGGCATAGTTAGTTAATTGTGTCCACTTTCACATTTATTTTGGGATAAGCGGCACTTCACTCCGCTACCCCTCCAGCCATTGCCGGAACGCGGGGGCTTTCTCTTTACTGATAAGAACCTCGACTGTCTCGAACGGAGTCAGAAGCCGAACGGCCAACTTTCCGGTGAACTGAGGCAGGTAACTGACCACCACATCCGAACTGATCACAAACTGACGATTTGCCCGAAAAAACCGGGATGGGTCAACCAATTCGTCGAGTTCATCGAGCGTCCTATAATCCGTGATTAATTTTCGGCCAAAGGAAAACTGTTTTCGCCAATTCTTGCGCTGTTTTCTTTGCGAAGCGGCAAAAACAATCCGGGAAACTGCCTGACAACCAACAAAAAAGCCGGAGCAATGGCCCCGGCTATGGTGTACTCTGTGGCTTGCGCCCTATAAATCGGCTACTCGCTTGTTGATCTCGTCTTTGGTATGGCCCGTTTTCTGCTGGACACGACCCCACATTTCGTCTTCCTTGCCTTCGGCATAGGTCAGATCGTCGTCGGTCAGGTCGCCGTATGCCTGCTTGATTTTACCTTTCAGTTTGTCCCAGGTACCTTCGAGTGTTGTCTCGTTCATGGTCGTAAGTGTTTAACGTTGACTATTTGCGGCTCTTCGTGAGTCGTACTAATAAAATCAAATTGTTTAGAAAATGTTGCACTAAACGAGGGAATGGTTCATCACCCATGTTGGCCTTTCACTCTCCCATTTGCTTGTAAATAGCCCGTAACTGCTCGTCTTTTTCGGCAGCCCGGATGTCGGCGCGAAGCTTGGCCATGCCCGGCAGATCAAGCAAAAGACCGAGTGCCTGATAGGCTCCGAAACGGGCGTAGGGACTGCTGTCTTGTCGGGCAATGGTTTCCAGCGTTGGAACGGCCTGCTTTTGCAACGACTCTTTCGATAGCAGCAGGTATTTGCCGAAAGCCAGCAAAAAGCCATAGCGGTCGCTCGATTTCAGGCTGCTCAGCGTCGATACAAACCAGTCGTACTGCCGGGCATCGGCGTTTTCAGAATAATAATCGGCTACGGCCGCCAACACCGAGGCGTTGGTAGTGGTTTTGGCGAACTGCTCTACCACGGCACTGGCATCGGCGGGTTTGCCTTTCAGATAGTGTTCCAAAGCAACCGCAACTACCCTATACGACGAATCCTGTAGCGCGGCTTTGAAAACCGGGCTGTTGGCGGGGTTACGGAACGTTGCCAGAGTAGCCAACCCCTCGGCTCGCACCGCCGATTTGGAGTCGCGGGTGGCTCGTAAACGCACTAATTGCTCCACCGTTGCCAGGTTCGGGCCGGCGTAGTTGGCAAAGCGGCCAACTGCCAACTGCCGAATCTGCCAGAAGGGATCATCCAACGCTTTTAGCACGGTTTGCACCAAAGCCGGGTCTTTTAGTGCGTCCGTGTCATCGGGCGAACCGGCCATAACTTCGGCGCGGGCGCGGTAGAATTCGGCGTTTTTATACTGAAAAAGCAGTTCGGTCTGCGATTTGGGATGGTTCACCACGCCCACCACGCGCTGATCGGCATCAAACAAAACCAAATCGGGTTGTTGTGAAGCCGGGAACGTGAACGTTTGTTGCGCTTGGTTAAGCCAGATTTCGTAGCGGGTTTTCTGCCCCTGCACCCACACATCAACCAACACCGGAATTCGGTAGGCCGACACAAAACCCACGCCTAAACTGTCTTGTTTTTGGGCAACAGAAAGGGTTAGTTTGCCGGGCAAATAGGTTTGTTTTACGCTCAGTATGGCATGGCCCGGCGACAGGAACCATTGAGTAAAAAACCAGTTCAAATCCTGCCCCGTCACGTCCTCGAAAGCCTCGCGGAGGTCGGCGAGTTCGGCGGTGGCAAAGGCATTTTTGGTCAGGTATTGTTTCAGCGACGCAAAAAAAGCCTCGTCGCCCACCACCCGCCGGAGCAGGTGCAACACCAACCCACCTTTCTGGTACGAATGCGAATCGAACATGTCTTCACGGCTCGTAAAGCGGTAACGGATAAGGGGTTCCTGCCTGGTTTCGGCTTCCGACAAATACTGAAACAGGTCGGCTTGGCGGTGGAATTCGGCCTCGTCGCGGCCCTGTGCATGTTCAAACCACAAATACTCGGCGTAGGTAGCAAAGGCTTCGTTAAGAGGCAGGTTGGCCCACGATTCGCAGGTGACTAAATCGCCAAACCAATGGTGGGCGAGTTCGTGGGCAATTACGGCATCGGAATTGTCGTCGATCAACTGCCGGTCGTCCATCTGTACCTGCTCGTTATGCACGGTGGCGGTGGTGTTTTCCATCGCCCCACTCACAAAATCGCGCACCACTATCTGACTGTATTTATCCCAGACAAAGGGCACGCCAAAGGCCTGCTCAAAATACCGGATCATGCCAGGGGTTCGCCCAAAAATGGCGCGGGCAACCGGGGCATATGCCGGGTCAACGTAATAGCTTACTTCCAGCCCCTTACGGCCCGGTGTTGGCGGCAGCGAATCGCGCACATAAGCGAACTCGCCCACCGCCACCATCGCCAGATAGGGCGCATGGGGGAGGGTCTGCACCCAACGGTCGGTGCGGGTGCCATCGGCATTTTTAGTGGACGAAACCAACCGCCCGTTCGACACGGTTCGATAGCGATTCTCCACTGTTAGCCGGATGTCCTGCGTCATTTTCTCGTTGGGCGTGTCGATGGTCGGAAACCAGGCCGAATTGGCCTCTGTTTCACCCTGTGACCATATCTGGCGGGGTTTGTTGATAATTTTTCCGTCGGGATTGATAAAATAAAGTCCTTTATCTTCCGACGTTGCGCCCCCCACTCGCTCTGCTTTAGGTAACTCATCAGGTCGTACTGAATGCAGCCCAGCCACATACTGAATCTGAATCGAAAACGTGTCGCGCCGGGTGTAGGTTCGAGGGAGTCGGATGCAAAGTTTTCGCCCATCGGTGTAGGCATAAGTCAGCGAGGCAGACGTAGGTTTGCCCGTTTTGGATAATCTGGCATCCACCAAAGCCACCTGCTCGATAAGGAAGCCCTTTGCATCCAGAACCAATGAATCCTGGGGATAAAAATGGGGGATGAGCCGGAGAGTTGCCGTACCGGAAGCCTGCCGTTTGGCCCAGTCGAAACGCAGGTCGAGTTGGGTGTGAAGCAGGTTGCTGGTGAGTGTCCGGCTGGGGTTATACGGCCCCGTTTGGGTGGTATAGAACAACGACCGGCTGGTGTCGGGCTGGGCCGATACCAGCAATGGGCCTGCCAAACACAGGAGGAGGAAAAGCGAGCAGAAACGACGCATAATTAATGGTAAAGATACTGGTGTGAGATTTGTTTGCCCAAATACGTTTCACCAGTAGAGTCAATTTTATCATTACTACCCGAATTGCTGAAAGATCCCGATCCCCGGAAATCTCAACGGGTTATGCACGCCGTACTGCAAATAGGCTTGAATTGTATTGACAATCAACTACTTGGCGTTTTTGAAATTAGCTAACCCTGCTGTGACAATAACGATGTCATTTAATAGACTTGTTGATTTGGTTCGCACTACTTGATGGATAATTCTGCACACCTTCATTTGAGAAAGTGAATGTTCTACATCGACTCGGTCCGATGAGGCTGTTTTATTGTAGGCTAGTTGTTCAGGGGTGAGGTCATTATTCTCGCCTTTTTTGACTCGTTTACGCTTGTAGGGAATCGTTATTTTTACCGATTTATAGTCTGTTTTTATGCCTTGAAAACCTAAATCAACGTTTAATTCTACCTTCTCAAAGCAATTACTATTGGGTGGAAATTCTGTTTTGAGGATATCATAATCATGCCTTGTTCCGTCATATAGCTTACTTACGAAAATTATTTTATTGATTTCTGATTTGATTATCAAGGATTTACGAGTATGTCTTTTTTTTTACCACTGTACAATGACTTTTGCTTTACTTTGTCTTTAGGCCTTTGTACCGCTATTTCTGTTACGTCTATTTTGAGTTTCTTATGTTGATTGACGAACGCAACAAGTGCTTGCTCATCGCTGAACGATTGGGTTGGTAATTGCTGGGCCAATTCAATCGCTTTTTTTAGAATCAGTAACCCTTTTTTGAAATTTTGCTCGCTGGCACTTTGACTTATCCCAAAGATGATTCCATTCACATCATATGTGGTCGGGTTTTTAAGTGTAAACAACACAAAAAACAATAACTCCTGATAGGTAGAAAAAGAAAATTCCTGTTTGAGGTTTTCTTGAATTTTTTCGATTGAAATCGTATAAATAGCAAGATAACCCTTTGAAAACCAAGTCAATAAATCGTAAAACTCTTGTTTTTTAACAGATGTGGCTGCACTCCATTCCCTATCAGTTTTCAAGTCGGCTATTTGTAGGCTCATTGGACTATTTTTAATACAAAGATAGCAAAAACAACCCAATAGACCTAACTAATTGAAAATCAAATAGATTCAAGTCTATTGATAAAACGGCCCGCCATGTGGGGCAGTTGCGCGAGTCGATCCATGCCAAGGCCGTCGCCGAGCTAAAGGCCCGCTTCTTCGACAACATCACCCATGAGTTCCGTACTCCGCTCTCGCTTATTCTGGCTCCCATCGACAGCCTGTTGCAGAATCCCCGCCACGACGAGGCCTTACGCCGGAGTCTGCTCACCGTCCAGCGTAATGCGCATCAGTTGCTTCATTTGATTAACCAACTTCTCGATCTGGCCAAGCTGGAGGCCGATAGCATGCCACTGATCGAGTCGAGAGGGGATGTCATTACTTTTCTGGACGATGTTGTCAACTCGTTTGGCGCCATGGCCGATCAAAAACAGCTCTCCATAACCTTCACCAGCAACGTTCGGCGTCAGGAAATCAACTTCGACGCCGACAAATGGCAGAAGATTCTCGCCAATCTTGTCTCCAACGCCATTAAGTTCTCGACAGCCGGTGGCAAAATTGCCGTGGCTTGCGTGGTGGGTCAGCAGCAGTTGGTATTGACGGTAGCCGACACGGGTATGGGGATTCCCCCGGAGCACATAAGTCGAATTTTTGATCGGTTCTACCAGGTGGATGCTTCCCTGACCCGGGCCTATGAAGGGTCAGGTATTGGCCTCTCGCTGGCCTATGAACTGACGCATCGACTGGGAGGGCATTTATCCGTCGAAAGTCAGCCCAGTATAGGCACTATTTTTACGGTTGAGCTTCCCATTCAGAAAGTTGTTGGTTTAGCACCTGATGCGGTACCGATACAGCCCCAGCCAACGGCTCCTCCCTGGGTAGAGGGTTCGCCATTTCTAACCAATCAGGAGGGAGCCGACCGTCCGCTGATTCTGTTAGTAGAAGACAATACGGAATTGATCACCTTTATCGCCGAATCCTTATCCGATCAGTACCGTATCCTGACCGCTACCAATGGCAAGCAAGGGCTGGAATTGGCACAACGTGAATTGCCCGATATTGTGGTATCGGATGTGATGATGCCCGAAATGGACGGGTATCAACTAACCCATCAGTTAAAAAGCGACCCTGCCACCGATCACATTGCGGTACTGCTGCTTAGTGCCCGGGCGGACATCCGACACCGTCGGGAGGGTCTTTCAGAAGGGGCTGACGACTACCTCACCAAGCCGTTTGATTTGACAGAGTTGAAGCTGCGTCTGCGAAATATGGTGAGTCGGCAGCAGAAAATACGGACTTACTATCAACGATCCCTCATCAAGCTGGACCCGGAACCAACGCTGATTAGGACGGAGGAAGGCAATGGTTTTACTCCTCAGGATTCGTTTATGAAAAAACTCTACGGGTGTATGGAAGCCCACCTGGATGAGTCTGCTTTTCGGGCTGAATCGCTGGCCGAAGATGTGGCCATGAGCGTGCGGACCCTAACCCGTAAGCTTCATTCGTTGGTAGGGGTGAGCCCTGCCCGCCTGATTCGGACTTATCGGCTTCGGCGTGCCTGTGAGCTGTTGAGGGGTGGGCATCCGGTTTCTGAAACGGCCTACCTGGTTGGTTTCGAGCATCCAACCAACTTTGCGACCGCCTTTAAGGAGGTATACCAACTGACTCCCACCGAGTTTGTGACCGCCAACCTAATTAGGTAACAACTATTTGAAAAGATATGATGCTGTAAATAATCCGTTGCTGAAAGCAAATCTGTACCTGGCAATAGGCTTTAAAACGGCAGAAACTAAGTTTCGCTTCGGTGGGAACCCGCGTGGCAACGGATTATTTACAGTGCCTTTTTTATTGGACGGGTTAACGATAGTGGCTCACCACCTTCTCTTTGAGGACTTTGTGGCCTCAGCGGCCCTAACCCAAGAAGAGGTGCAAGAGTTTATCAGCTATGCCCGATGAGTTTTACTGAGTTTTCAATTTGAGGGCGATCAGGCCCTATACTACAGCTGAATTAAAGGACTGCGTTGAGATTTTCGCAGGCCGTCAACCTTCGGTCAATGAATCTTACTCAGCCAATTAAACGTTTATCTGTTAACTCCATCTAACTCGTATACGTCCCAACCATACAGTGATGAAAACAGCAGGAATAGTCTCGATACTAGTGGCGGGTGTTGCACTCAGCCTGATGAGCGCGCCCGTAACTCTGGCGCAATATGGCCAACCCGGTTATGGTCGACCGGACTACAACCAAGTGGGCTATAATCAACAGGACTACGGCCAGCCCGGCTACGATGAACCGTATGATGGTGATTTTTATGACGACCTATCACCATATGGCCAATGGGTGCAAACGCCGAAGTATGGGCGAGTCTGGATTCCTGATGCAGGACCAGATTTTCAGCCCTATGCCAGTGGTGGTCATTGGGTTGTAACGGAATATGGTAACACCTGGGTGTCGGATTATGACTGGGGCTGGGCAACATTTCACTACGGGCGCTGGTATCAGGACCGTTACCGGGGCTGGGCCTGGATTCCGGGCCGCGACTGGGGACCTGCCTGGGTATCGTGGCGGTCGGGTGGGGGCTATTATGGCTGGGCACCACTGGGACCAGGCATCAACATCAACGTGAATGTGAATATTCCGTCGGCCTGGTGGACGTTTGTGCCGCAGATTTATATCACCAGCCCGCGACTCTACAGCTACTGTGTTCCCCGGCAACGGGTGGTCAATATTTACCAGAACACCACCATCATCAACAACGTGTATCGGGTAAACAACCGCTCGTATGCCTATGGACCGCGCCGGGATGAGATTGAGCGCGTAACCCGCCGGTCGGTGCCGGTATATCGGGTTGAGAACTCCGGGCGACCTGGCCGCGACGAAATTCGCAATAATTCGGTGGGGATTCACCGTCCCGAGATGAGCCGCAATGCACGGGGCAACAGCTACGGTGACCGTAGTACGTACTCACGCCCTGATAATAGCCGAACCAATCCGGGAACGTATGAAGGTGGTCCACGGAATAATCAGAACCGGAACCCCCAACAGTACCAGCAACCGCAGAGTAATCCGACGGAATGGGGTAACTCAGCTAATGGCAATGGACGACGGAATCGTTACGACCCATCGACTCAATCAAACCAGCCGTCGTATCAGCAGCCTCAAAATCAGCCATCGTATCCGCAACAACCGACTTCCCGCCCGGAAACGGTTCCGCAGCCCGACCGGGGCAACCGACGGGGTGGGGGAGGGTACTCGCAACGGGACGATGGTCAGCAAGGGCCGGGATATAGCCAACCGGCCAATTCGCAACCAGGTGGCGGTCAAACAAGGGAGCAACGTTCCGGGAGTTTTGAACGACGCGCTCAGGAGGCTGAGCGGAATATGGGGCAACCGCCAGCCCAGACTCAATCGCCTGAACGTGGCAATGGCGGTGGAGGCCGCGGGGGATCGAGAGGGCCGAGATAATAGGAATGAGTAGCTTAAAAAGAAGCCCGTTACCACTATTTGGCGACGGGCTTCTTTTTGGATAGATTAGGCAGTACCCCGCCCCGCCACCCCAATTGAAACCACTGCATCGAACTTGCTGTTCTTATAAAAAAAACCTCCTATGAAAACTCCCTTTGGCGAACTCATAAAAGGCGACACCCCTGTTCTGGTTGACTTCTATGCCGACTGGTGCGGCCCCTGCAAACAACAGGCTCCCACGCTTAAGCAATTGGCCGAACGTATGGGTGAAAAACTCAGGATTATTAAAGTCGACATTGACAAGAGCCGGGTTGTGTCCAATAAATTCCAGATTCAGAGTGTGCCAACGCTGATTTTATTCCATAAAGGCAAGATTGTCTGGCGCAAATCAGGTGTGCAGTCGCTGCAAACACTGGAGAGATCGGTGAATCAGGTTGGATAGTCTCTGTTTTACCGACAAACAACCGAGTAAGGGATTACCTGCGGTTATCGCTGATGTTTACTTTGATTTTCAAGGGTCTTTCCGTACCTTTGCACCTCAATTTTCGCGACGACTGTCACAATTATTCATTTCAGCGCAATGCCAACCATACAACAATTAGTACGTAAAGGCCGCGAGAAGCTGATTTTCAAGTCGAAATCACCAGCTTTGGACGCCTGCCCACAACGTCGGGGCGTATGTACTCGTGTATATACAACGACGCCGAAGAAGCCAAACTCGGCCCTTCGTAAAGTAGCCCGTGTTCGTTTGTCGAATGGGAAAGAAGTCAACGCATACATTCCGGGCGAAGGCCACAACCTCCAGGAGCACTCCATCGTGCTGATTCGGGGTGGCCGGGTTAAAGACCTTCCGGGTGTTCGTTACCACATTGTTCGGGGTGCTCTGGATACGGCTGGCGTAAGCGGTCGTTTGCAAAGCCGCTCGAAATACGGTGCCAAGCGTCCGAAACCAGGTCAGGTAGTGGCCAAAGGCGGCAAAGGCGCACCACCAGCGAAGAAGAAGAAATAAAATGGATAATGAAAAGGATAATGACCACTGCCCCTTCAGGTAGCTTTCATTAGCCATTTTTCATTACTCATTATTCATTAAAAAATAGACTGCCCGTCACGCAACTCGTGATGGCAGAGTAAGATCCAGAATCTGAAGACACAATGAGAAAGTCAAAACCGCCCAAGCGGTACGTGTTACCCGATCCGAAATTTAAGGAAGTAATGGTAACCAAATTCGTGAATAACCTCATGTATGAGGGCAAAAAGAGCATCGCGTACACCATTTTCTACGACGCGCTCGACATCGTTAGCAAACGTACTAACGACAATGGCATCGACATATTCAAGAAAGCATTGAACAACGTGATGCCCTCGGTCGAAGTAAAAAGCCGTCGGGTTGGTGGAGCAACCTTCCAGGTTCCCACCGAAGTACGCGCTGACCGTAAGGTATCGGTAGGTATGAAGTGGCTGATTAAATATGCCCGTTCGCGTGGCGAAAAAACCATGACCGACCGCTTAGCCGCTGAAATTGTGGCCGCAGCGAAAGGTGAAGGGGCAGCCGTGAAGAAGAAAGACGATACGCACCGCATGGCCGAAGCCAACAAGGCGTTCTCCCACTTCCGGTTCTAAACAACCCAGTAATAGCGAAAATTGAAAAGCCCCGCCAACATTTGGCGGGGCTTTTTTTGTGGTGGCAGGTCTCCAGAACTTCCACCACCCCTCATTGACTCAGTAACAGCCGCGCATTGGCTCCATACGTTAGTTTGGTGTTGGGGTCGAACTGCACCTTTAGCGCATGAGCCTGTAGGTTGGTTGGCACCAGAATATTGTGCTTCACCTGAACATGATCGGTGCTGAGGGGAATTCGGTTGCACGACCAAATTGTGGGGTCGTTCCAATTGCCCGCTTTTACACTGTAGAGCGGCCCCGAGCAGATTTGTACCATAAACACGTCCACGATGCACTGTTTGCTGTCTTTTACGACAAACGTTTGGCTCGTGGTGGGCGACACCACCACCGTTCGCGAGGCTGGTGCCGTGAACGTGGCATTGCCGGGACTACTCCAGACGTAATCGCTGATAAACGAAGCCGTGAGGGTGGCCGATTGCCCGGCGGAGAGCGTTAGGGTCTGCACAATGTCCACGTCTTTCATGATCGTGACCTGGTCGGTGACGCTGACTGTGTACGGTGAGGCATCGTTAACCTGTAAAAACTTGGCATCGAGCCGATTATCTTCTATCTCCATGTAGAACGAACCACCTTTTATTCGTAGCGAGGCATCTGATGCCATAACGGAATGCGATAAAGAAACGGTTCCCGTGTGCAACGCCCCCGCTGACCCCGATACGACATAAATAGTTCCCTGTTTGGT
The DNA here is from genome assembly GCA_026785985.1 of Rudanella sp. GTDB lineage: Bacteria > Bacteroidota > Bacteroidia > Cytophagales > Spirosomataceae > Rudanella. Next base: position 11,598 of record JAJAYX010000166.1, read on the forward strand.
TTTTGCAGACGTGTTTTTGTAGGCGCATGAAGTAGGCGAACCATCGTATCGGCCCGTGCTTTCGTCGCCCGGGAAGCGGTAATTATTGATATTGCTGCTTGTAATCAACGATGATGAAGTCGGCTCATACTGATCGTGAATGGGGTACGACCGTTCGTAGCCGTGACTGTGGCCTGTCAGTACTAAATCGACTCCAAACCCCTCCAAAATAGGGTTGAGGTTGCTTCGGAGCGGGATCAAATCAGCCTCTGTATCGGAGTTGTGCGAACCTTTCGAGTAGGGTGGAAAGTGCATATAGACAATCTTCCATTTTTTAGTTGTAGCGGCCAAGTCAGCTTTTAGCCACTGTATCTGTGGATGATTGTCCGTGCCAATATCAAGTCTTTTTTCCACTCCGCCTACTTCCTGCGTACCATAACTATCGAGCATCACGAAATGGATGGGGCCATAATCAAACGAATACCATTCTTCCGTATTCGCCTGAATGGAAGAGTGAGAGTTGAAGGTTGTGGGCAACGTAAAATTTGCGAAATAGGCAAAAGCTGGGAAGGCCGCTACCGATATCGTTCCTGTTACCAGTCCCGTTACCGTTCCCCCACGGGATCTTGCTTCATTGCCTCTGTTGTCGTTATAATCGTGATTACCCGGCACGGCATATAACATACAGTTCTTCAGTAGATTGTCTTTGTATGGATTGAAGAAATTGGTCTGGAACTGACTATCAGCCCCGTCGTAGGAATTATCGCCAATGAGCATCCAGAGATCAGTAGGCGTATTACCCCGGTAGTTCAGAAACCCATCGCGCACTTTATTCTGATTGTCGTTGACATAGTTGTTACCGCAATCACCAAAGGACGCAATCCTGATTTTCTCTTTGGTATCGGCGGGTGGAGCCGTCAGAAAATAATTGTTTGGCCCCTGTTCCAGCACCATCGTGGTGGTGCCAACCGAATAAAAATACGTCTGATCGGCGGTAAGACCCGTTATGCGGAGTTCGTGTTCGGTGGTGCTGCCCGGTTCGGTCACGGTTCCCGACAAGGCACTCGTTGCCAGCCCGTAAGTAACCTGACCCACGTTGGCAACATCGGTGCGCCAGCGGATGGTGGCCGCCGTTTGCCCCCCCAATTGCAGGTATGGCCCCCGCGTAATGGTGGCCGCACCCTGCACCCGCATTTCGAGGTTGAACGTAATATCCGAGCTAAATGCCGTGACCTGATGAATCTCTACAGCAATAATATTCTCGCCCGGCACCAACAGCGAACTGCTAACGGGTTGCCAGTTCGACCAGGTTGTTTCGCCAGCGGCATCGGCGGCTGCTGATGCTTGGGTGGGGTACGAGGCTGTTCCGGCGGGCATATTGTTGGTGTTCCCGCCCACATCGCGGGGCAATTCCACGCCGTTAATGTGAATCACAATCCCATCGTCGCGCATGAAGCGGAGTTCGTGGGCAAGGGCAGGGCTGGCAATAGTCACTTTTTTGCGGAAATACGTCGTTGGGAAGCGGTTGCCGGGGTCGATCCCAAAACTGACGTAGTTTGTATAGGTGTTGGCATTGAAGGGGTTGGCCGTAGCCGTATTGATGGAACTGACCCCCGCGTTGGGGTCGGTGGTTTCGCCGTAGCCCATGCGGTTGCGAGCCACCGAGCCAATGTTGGTTTGCTGCCAGTATTGATCGTTGTAGGCCAATGCCCGCCAGGCCGTACCCTGATCAGTACCCCCATCCGAGTATTTCCAGTTGGTTGTGGTGGACGATGAAACTGGCAACGTACTTGCAATCAAGGTGTTACTGTTTATTTCGCCAATCAGTTCGGCATTAAACGAAATATCGGAACTGCTTGGCCCGACCTGATGAATTTCAGCCGCCAGCACATTGTTCCCTTGCCGGACGGCCCCGTTGGGCAGATAAAACTCGTACCAGGTGCTTTCGTCGGTCCCACCAACGAGCAGCGTGGCCGGGGTTGAGTTGGTGATGGTGCCATCGGGCATTCCGTCGCGCCGAATCTCGATGCCGTTGAGATAAAGAATGATGCCATCGTCGCGGATGTAGCGCACTTTATAACGGTAGTGCGTCAGAATGGCCGCATTACTAAAGGTCTTCCTGAAGTAGGTTGTGATGTAGTGGGTCGTGGAAGACGTTGGCCCCGACGTTACCGTCGTTGATTCGCCCCCGTCGCCATAGCCCAGTTCCGATGGCCCCGACGACCAGGATGTTGGGCTTGAGTCGTCGTAACCCGTGTCTGTCCAGTCATAAACAGTTGCGCCCACCGTTTGGCTTACGG
>JAJAYX010000167.1 GCA_026785985.1 Rudanella sp.
GAGTAGCGCAGGTTAGCCCCAAACGAAGCCTCCGGGTCAATGTTGTCGGTTTTCCGCATGAGGTAAAACAGATTACGGCCAACAAGTGAAATATTGACTGCGCGAATCAACGGCAGCTTTTGAAGCAACTGTGCTGGCACTGTATAGCCAAAGGTAAACTGACGAAGTTTGATGAAATCGCCATCTACAACGCTTAGCTTGGTTACGTTGTTGGCCAGCGCGGTGTAGTAATTCTGTGCCGTAGCCGTCACAGTGTTAGCCACACCCCCTTCAACCACACCGGTTTTAATGCCTCCATCGCGGCCAGCAAGCGTTTCCTGGTGTAGTCCTCGCCGGTACGCGTAGTTTTCTGTTGCCGACAGAATCTTATTGCCGTAATTGTAATCGACCAGGAACGACAGGTTGAAATTGCCGAATGAGAAGTCGTTGTTCAGACCACCAAACAGCGTTGGCAGTACGGTACCCATGTTGATCAGATCGCCACGCACCGGCAAACCCGACGCATCGACCACGATCTGCCCGTTCGACGCATATTTGTAATCATACGCCCGGATTTGCGGACCGGCTTCACCCACTACAAAAGCCGTGATAGCGTTGCCCAGCGTTGCCCGGTTTGAGCCTAGACCAATCGGGTTATTGTTGACATCGGTTTGCAGAATCTTGTTCCGCACCGATGTTAGGTTTAACGATACGTTCCAGTTTAGTTTCGAGGTCTTCAGTGGATTACCATTGAGCTGAAGTTCTACCCCTGTGTTCTGGGTTGATCCGGTTCCAACAATACCCTGTGAATATCCGGTTGCCCAGCTATAGTTGGCGGGCATGATTTCATTCTGGGTTTTCTGAGTATAATAAGCCACATCCAGTCCCAGTCGATTGCCGAAGAACCGCATTTCCAGGCCAAGCTCGATTTCGCTTTTCGTGAACGGCTTCAGAAACAGGTTGGGTAGTTGCGAACTGAAATTGCCCGTAGCTATTCCATTGATAGCGTTGCCTACACCATAATATACGCTGGTACCGTAGGCTGTGGTTGGTTCGCCACTGGTTACGGCATAAGCGGCCCGCAACTTCCCAAAGCTCAGTTTCGGAATCCGCAGGAAGTCCTGAAAAAGAAACGCTGCTGTCACCGACGGCGTAAAGATGGAACGTGCCGCGATGGGCAGCGTTGAATACGTATCGTAACGACCCGTAGTACTGAGGTTCAGAAAGCCTTTGTAGCCCAGATCAACATTATAGTAAGCTGATTGAACCTCTGTGTTTGCCACTTCGTAGCCCCGGTTAAAGTTTACTACGTTGTTCCAGCTGTAGAGGTAAGGCAAGACAAACGGGCTACCGCTCAAGCTAAGTTTTTCGTACTGATTTTTGCGCAGGTTGGCTCCCAGAATGGCGTCGATGGTGAAGTCTGGCGTGATCGATTTGTTGATACCAATCAAACCATCTACGTTAAGTTCGGTACGCTGTGCGTTTGAAAGTTCGTTCAGACCACCTCTTGCTCCGTTTGAGTAAGCTGTTCCCCAGGGTGTAACGCTGAAAATCCGATCATTGGCATTATCATAGCCAATACGGGCCATGGCATAAATCCAGTCGGCAAACTGGTATTTGGTTGAGGCCATTGAAATCAGACGCTTCCGATCTACATTGTTAACAAACTGGCTTGTAACAAAATACGGGTTGGTTACGTATTCATCGTCGCTGAAGATAACCTCACGCCCTGTTACCGGATCAAAGCCGGGAGCCAAAATGCGCTGGTCTATATTGGTAGCCAGCAGCAGACCGTTGTTGGCGTTCAGGGGGCCATCGCTCAGAATCGGCTTGTTTTTCACGCGCTCGTCGATGTAGTTAGCCAGTATACTGAAGCTGAGTTTCGACGTAATATTCTGATCAACAGTGAGGTTGATTGTTCTCCGGCCCAGGCCGCTGTTTTCCAGAACCGAGTTATTGTCGAGATTGGACAACGAAAGCCTGAACGAGCCAGTGTCACCACCTTTGGTTACCGAAACCGTATTGGTGAAGTTTGTGCCCATTCGGTAAAAATTCTTGATGTTGTCGCGTTGTGCTGAGTAAGCATACTGCTTCCCGTCGAATTGGGTAAACGAAGAACCGTCCAGTTTACCACCCCAGCTCATGCGGCCTGTTTGTTGAGCCAATGCCTGCGTAGTGGGTCTTACTCCCCCAATGCCCTGACCGTACTCATACTGAAAGTTCGTAAAATTTACGGGTTGGTCGGTCGTCAGGTTCATGTTGTAATCTACGGCGAAATCGCCTTTTTTACCCCGCTTGGTCGTCACCAGGATCACCCCGTTCGAGGCTCTTGCGCCATACAAAGCCGATGCCGACTGGCCTTTCAGAACCGTGATTGTTTCGATGTCGTCCGGGTTCAGGTTACCAAGTCCATCGCCCCCATCGGCACCACCCCACTCACCGGCACTACCCCGCTGCGTATTATCCATTGGTACGCCGTTGATAACAATCAGTGGCGAACCAGCCGAGTTCATACTGGGCATACCGCGCAACAACAGCTTAGATGTTCCGCCGGGGCCGCTATTTGTTCCTTTAACGCTCAGACCAGCCACCCGACCTACCAGAGAGTTACCAATATTGGTTTCACGCGCTTTGGTAAAAGCCGAAGCATCAATGGTTGTTACAGCATAACCCAACTTGCGGGCGTCTTTAGAAATACCCAGGGCTGTTACAACTACTTCCTGCAAAACAGACTCACCAGGCATCAGGCTGACATCGATGACCGACCGGCTACCTACCTGAACTTCCTGCTTGTCGTAACCGATATACGAAAACACCAGCACTGCATTGTCGTCGACTACTGTCAGTCGATACCGACCACTGCCATCCGTATTGGTTCCCCTGTTCGTGCCTTTTACGGTCACAGTAGCTCCCGCCACATCGCTGCCCTTTTCGTCGGTCACCTTACCGGTTATCTCTTTGTCGATAGCGAACAAAGGCGAAACGGCAAGGAGCATCCAGGCCCCCAGCATGAGGAAAATACGTCTGGATGTCTTAAGTATTTTTTGTTTCATAAAGATTGTTTGGATTGGAAAATTGTGAACCTTGCTTACTCAGAAAAGACTATTCTACCTGAGTAGAGTAAAGCAAACATACTCTTTATTTTTTAAAAAATTTTATAATTGAGCGTATATTTTTAAATTTTCTGATTTGACGGGATAGAGTTTATAAATAATTTCTGTTTGCTCTCCCCAGTGTTTAAGTAGTTTTCCTAAAAAACCATGTAGAATGACTGACCTGAAACACACAATGACAACCAGAATACCTTACTTAATCGCAGTTTATCTCTTGATTATGAGCGTATTATCAACTGGCCTATGCGCCCAACCAGCCAACAAGCTGCCCCGCCCCGTTAGTATTGGCTACGTGACAGGCGACGGCTGGACCAAAGCGCAGATCGACCCGAACAAGGTGACGCACATCAACTACGCCTTTGCCGTTCCCGACTCAACAGGTGTTCTGGCTCCGCTGACGGCGAAAGATTCCATTAACTTGCTCACGCTGACTTCGTTGAAAGCCGTGAACAAGAATCTCCAGATACTGATTTCGGTGGGCGGCTGGGGTGGGTGCAACTACTTTTCCGATGCCGCCCTGACCGATGCCTCGCGACAGCGGTTTGCCGAAAGTGCCGTGGCCCTCCTGAAAAAACACCGGCTCGATGGGGTCGATATTGACTGGGAATACCCGGCGCAGGTGGGTGCCGGCAACATTTTCCGCCCCGCCGATAAATCGAATTTTACCCTGTTTCTGAAAGCCATCCGGGATCGTCTGGATCAGCAGGGGCAACAGGATAATCGCGTTGGGACCCGGCATTATTTGCTCACGGCGGCCACCGGAGCCGACACATCCTTTGTGAGCCACACCGAACTGGGGCAGGCTCAACGTTACTTAGACTACGTTAACATCATGACGTATGACCTCTACCACGGCAACGACAAGGTGACCGGCCACCACAGCGGCCTTTATCAATCGGTTAAAGGCGACCACTCCCGAAACAGCAGTGCCGATGCGGTCGATGGGCATATTCGGGCAGGCGTACCGGCCAATAAAATTGTGTTGGGATTGCCGTTCTATGGGCGGGGCTGGATGGATGTGAAGGCGCAGGACAACGGTCTTTTCCAACCGGCGGCCGGCAGGCATCTATTCATCAGCCACGATGAACTGGTTGATAAATACATCGGCAAAAATGGGTTTACGCGCTTCTGGGATGCCGATGCCAAAGCGCCGTACCTCTGGAACCCCACTTCCCGCACCTTCATTTCCTACGCCGATGAAGCGTCGTTTGTACCCAAAATGGCCTACGTCAAATCGAAAAAACTGGCCGGGGTCATGTTCTGGGAATACATGTATGACGTGCGGCATGATAAACTTCTGAACGTGGTGGTTCGGGAATTGAAGTGAATCGACCAGAATCATAACCCGTTACCCACTAGCTTTCCCATATTCGTAGTTTTCGCCTGCTAACGAACCAGACTTTGTTTAACTCAAATCTGGTGACCACAGCCGACAACACACCGCTTACTGGTGAACAGCCCGGCTGACCCTTACCGCTCTTTTTATCTTTATCTCAAGCCAAATCGCGATGTAGAAAGTTAACCAGTGCAGATACCCCCCGAACGTACCCGTTTGGAGGTGCATTTTCTGGTTAATTCTTTCCGCAACGGTTTATGAACGACAACCAAACTGATCTCGATCAATTAAGTATCAATACCATTCGGCTATTGTCGGTCGATATGGTACAGAAAGCTAACTCTGGCCACCCCGGTTTGCCGTTGGGGGCTGCGCCAATGGCCTACGTGCTGTTTTCGCGCTTTCTGCGTTTCAACCCCAAAGACCCCCACTGGCCCAACCGCGACCGGTTTGTACTGTCGGCGGGGCATGGCTCAGCCCTGCTCTATAGCTTGCTACATCTGTATGGCTATGACCTGTCGCTCGGCGACCTGAAGAATTTTCGGCAGATTCACTCCAAAACTCCCGGCCACCCGGAGTCTAACCTCACGGCGGGGGTCGAAGTGACCACCGGCCCGCTGGGGCAGGGGTTTGCCAATGGGTTAGGCATGGCCATGGCCGAAGCGTTTCTGGCTGCGCACTACAACCGCAATGGCCACACGGTGCAGGATCATTACACCTACTCCATTGTCAGCGATGGCGATTTGATGGAGGGGATTGCCTCCGAAGCGGCTTCGCTGGCGGGGCATTTGCAACTGGGTAAAATGATTTATCTGTACGACGATAATCACATTTCGCTGGATGGGCCAACCAGTTTGGCCTTCACCGAAGACCGCATGGCCCGCTTCGATGCCTACGGCTGGCACACCCAACAGGTTGACGATGGCAATGATCTGGAAGCGATTGATTCCGCCATTCGGGCCGCTCAGGTTGACCCGCGCCCGTCGATTATTGCCATCCGAACCATCATTGGCTTTGGCAGTCCGCAACAGGGAACCAGCAAAACCCACGGCTCCCCACTGGGCGACGAAAACCTCCGAAAAGTCAAAGAATTCTTCGGTTTCAATCCCGACGAGTCGTTTGTGATTCCGGCTGGTGTGCGTGAACACCTTGCCGAAGCCGGGCAGCGCGGAGCCGTACTGCAAGCAGAGTGGCAAAAACAATTCGATGCATTCA
>JAJAYX010000168.1 GCA_026785985.1 Rudanella sp.
ATGCGATACAAAAAAGACATGACGGGGCTCTACGCCGAGTGACTCCGCTACGTCCGCGACCGTTCCGACCTGAGCAACACCCGCCTGAGCACCTACAGCGACTCGCCCATTCTGAACACCTTTGTGAACGTGGTGGGCAACTCCTGGACTGATTGGAGCACCAACCCGGCGCGGGTGCATTACCTGCTCAAAGACACCACCGCCTTCGCCCGCGTGGGTGGGCCGTTTCTGGAGCGATTGGATTATGTGTCGCCTTCGGCCTATTACTATTATGACTATCCTTCTGCCTTAGCCCCTGATTATCTGGCCTATATGCTATTTCAGATTGAAGCCAACCGCGCCTGGACTGACAAGCCCATGATGCCGTTTGTCTGGATGCGCTACCACGACTGCTGCGGTAATTATCCCAATTTTATCCGTCCCGAAATGGCCGAAGCCACGGCCATTTTTCCGTTTTTTTCGGGTGCTAAGGGGCTGTGGCTGTGGGACGTACCGGGTTTCGATAACCCCCAATCGCCGGGCTATCGACCCAACGATATTTATACGGCTTACGAATCGTTTATTCATGGATTGTACCGGCTATCGCGCTTTTCGGATATGTTCGAGGGCAATTACGAACTCGTGATTCCTAAGCCCGCCCGCGACCTGATGGATGCCCGCGAACCCGTTTGGCGGGGGGTGGTGAAAGGCCAAAACATCCTGATTGCGGCCCAAAACCCCTATGCTGCCGATGGTACTAAAACGACAATCAATGTTAAATACCAGAATTTCAGTCGCGAGATTACCCTGACCGGGCGGCAAATTTACCTCTGTCAGTTCAATCTCGCAGCCATCACCGCCCTTCCCGACCAACCCGAAATTACCAGCCTAACTCTCACGCCTAACCCCGCCCAGCAGCACGTAACGCTCTCGTTTACAGCTGCCTACACAGGCGATGTGCAGCTTCATATCACCAATTTGTTGGGGCAAATGGTGCAAACTCAAACCATTCGGGCCCTGGCTGGCCTGAATCAGCAACTAATTGATACTGGGAAACTTCCCGCCGGGCTGTACATTGTTCGGATCAGTAATGAACGCGGAGGGGCTCAGGAGCGGTTAATTTGTTGGTAAACGAGACGTGTCAGACACCTGCGAGGTGTACAGACCCGTTTCCGCTCGTTTCAAAAAACCACCCATATCGGCACATATTACCCCACTTTTTGGTTAACAAACCAGCAACAAAACCGCAGTCCGATGCCAAACCGATTAGCCAACGAAACCAGCCCCTATTTGCTTCAACACGCTCATAACCCCGTCGATTGGTATCCGTGGGGTGAGGACGCTCTGACAAAAGCCCGCGACGAAGACAAGCCGATTCTGGTCAGCATTGGCTATTCGGCCTGCCATTGGTGCCACGTGATGGAACGCGAATCGTTTGAACGTGAGCAGGTTGCACAGGTGATGAACGAACGATTTGTGTGCATCAAAGTGGATCGCGAAGAGCGGCCCGACGTGGATGCGATTTATATGGATGCCGTTCAGACAATGGGCGTTCGGGGTGGATGGCCGCTCAATATGTTCCTGATGCCCGATGCCAAACCGTTTTATGGCGTTACCTACCTGCCCCCCCAACAATGGGTGAATCTGCTGGCAGGCATTCGGAATGCGTTTGATACGGAACGCCACAAGTTACTGGAGTCGGCGGAGGGATTCACGAAGGAATTGAATACCACCGACTCACTGCGCTTTGGTCTGACCAACAGCCAACCCCAGTTTCGGGCGGAGGTGGCCAACAAACTGTTTGAGAACCTTGCCCAGCGATTCGACCGGGAGAAGGGTGGCATGAACCAGGCACCCAAGTTCCCGATGCCCAGCATTTACACGTTTCTGTTGAACTACCATCAACTCACCCACGATGACCGCGCCCTCGATCAGCTCACGCTTACTCTCGACCGCATGGCACTCGGCGGGCTTTACGATCAGTTGGGTGGTGGTTTTTCGCGGTATTCGGTGGATGAAGACTGGTTTGCGCCCCACTTTGAGAAAATGCTCTACGACAACGGACAACTGCTCACACTGTATGCCGACGCGCACCGGCTGACGGGCAATTCGCTATACAAACACGTTGTTTATCAGATCATTGCCTTTGCCAAACGTGAACTCCTCAGTCCCGACGGTGGCTTTTATTCGGCCCTGGATGCCGATAGCGAGGGCGAAGAAGGCAAGTTCTATACCTGGACAACCGCCGAACTCCGCGAGGTACTCGGCACCGATTTCGAGTGGTTTGCCGATTTGTATTCCGTGGAAGAAGACGGCAACTGGGAACACGAGACGGGTGGTGCCGCACCCGGCCACGGCAAAACGGGAAGAAACATCCTCCACCGCACCCGCACCAACGAGCAATTTGCCGAACACGCCGACTGGACGATGGAGGAAATGCACGAGATGCTGGCCGATGCCCACCAGAAACTGATGGCCGTTCGGGACACGCGCATTCGACCCGGCTTAGACGACAAGATTCTGTGCTCGTGGAATGGGCTGATGCTGAAAGGTTTGGTGTCTGCGTACCGGGCATTTGACGAGCCGGAATTTCTGACCCTTGCCATTCGGCTGGCCCATTTTCTGTTGCACCATATGCGCGACAAACGAAATCGGAACGCCGAATCGGGAAGGCTCTGGCATAGTTTCAAACAGGGCCGCGCCAAACAGTCCGGATTTCTCGACGACTATGCCGCCGTAATTGACGGATTGATCGCACTTTATCAGGCTACTTTCACCGAAAACTGGCTCACCGAAGCCGACCAGTTAACCCAATACGTGTTGGCTAATTTTTCGGATCATTCAGCGGACGTATCCACGCCGGACGTATCCACGCCAGACGTATCCACGCCGGACGTATCCACGCCAGACCCGATGTTTTTCTTTACGGACAAAAACGCGGAAGACCTGATTGCCCGGCGCAAGGAATTATTCGACAATGTGATTCCGGCTTCTAACTCGATCATGGCGGGCAACCTGCTCTCGTTGAGCATTTTGCTGGATCGTCCTCAGTATGCCGAACGGGCCGATCGGATGCTGGGCCGGATGCAGCCGTTGATCGAGAAACACCCCGGCGACCTCAGCAACTGGGCTGCTCTCTACACCCGCCGGGTGCTGCCCTCCGTCGAGATTGCCATTGTTGGGCCGCAAGCTGCCGAGTTCCGGCGCAACCTGGAAAGTCATTTGACCACAGGGGTTATTTTCGCTGGCACCGAAACAAATAGCAGCTTACCCCTGCTCGAAGGTCGCGGGATGGTTAATGGACAAACCACCATTTACGTCTGTGAAGACCGTACCTGTCAGTTGCCCGTCACGAGCGTTGGTGAAGCGGTGAAATTGTTGTAGCACTAATCCGCCCCCCATTTTGTTATAATTTTGAGCCAATACTCCCTTTCTTATGCAATCCGTACTTGCCCCGATTGATATACAGCGTGTTCGCCAGGATTTCCCGATTCTAGACCAAACGGTGAACGGAAAACCGCTGGTTTATTTTGACAATGCCGCCACCAATCAGAAGCCAATCCCCGTTCTGAACGCGCTGGCGCACTATTATGAACACGACAACGCTAACATTCACCGGGGAATCCATACGCTTGCCGAGCGGGCCACACACGATTTTGAAG
>JAJAYX010000169.1 GCA_026785985.1 Rudanella sp.
CCCCCAGCTATCGGGTGCTGCGGCTCATGACGCTGAACCTGATTGTTTTTTCCCTGATCGAATGGGGGTTATATGCGCTTGGGGTGCCGGTAGCCGTGCGAGTGGGCATGTTTGTGGTCAGTAGGCTGTTGATGGTGGCTGGCACTGTGTTTATTGTGCCCCGTTTGTTTCGGCGCAAGCACCCAACCCTCACCTGGTTTATTACCGGAACGGCCTTTTTTGTGGCCGGGGCATTTTGCGCCCTCACGTTCCAGATCAACCCCAACTTGTTTGCCCGGATGCCCGGCAATGCTTTCACCTATCCGCTTACGTTTATGGAAATAGGAGTGGTGATCGAAATGTTGTTTTTCACAATGGGTCTGTCCGTGCAGCACCGCCAAACCGAGCAGGACAAGCTCCGGGCGCAAGCCGAACTGATTGAGCAACTCCGCGAAAACGAACGCAAACAACAAACGCTCAACCGAATCCGCGACGATATTGCCCGCGACCTCCACGATTCGGTCGGCTCGGACCTCGGCACCATTTCGCTGCTCACTGCTGTGGCCGCCCGCCAACCCGAACAGGTGCTACCCCTGCTCGATACCATCGGGCAAACGGCCCGGCGGGTGGTCGAGGCCATGCGCGAGATCGTCTGGAGCCTTAATTCGGCCCATCACACCCCCGAAAACCTGAACTTCCGCTTCCGCGAAATTAGTTACGAACTGTTTCACAACGACCCCACAACGGTGGTCCTCGACATCAACGCGGGCCTTGCCAGTCAACTCCCCGAAGCGACCCGCAAAGAGGTATTTCTGATTTTTAAGGAAAGCCTGCAAAACATCCGCAAACACGCCCGCGCCAGTCGGGTTACCGTTCAATTGATTCAAACACCTGACCATCAACTACAGTTATCCATTAAGGACGATGGGGTTGGCTTCGATCCGGCCATGCTGCCCCGGCAAAACGGCCTGTACAACCTCCGCCAACGCGCTCAAACCCTCGGCGGAACGCTCACGATTGCCGCAAAACCGGGTGCAGGAACTCAAATTACCCTCATTTGCGGGTATCAGGCCCGGTCGGGGGATGACCATAAAACCGAGCCACTGCTTCCGTTGCCGACCGAACATGCAGTTTCTCATACACCCGCTTGAGGTGCGAATGCACAGTTTCGACCGTGATGCCGCAAACGGTGGCAATTTCGCGGTAGGCCATTCCACTGGCTAAGTGTTCAAGCATTTCGCGCTCCCGGTCGGTGAGTGTAGCCAGTTCTGGTTGCGGCTGCGACATTGGCGCGGGCAGCCAGCCCAACACCCGGCGGGCAATGGCCGGGGTCATGGGTGCCCCGCCTTCATGAACCTCCCGAATGGCATCAAGCAACCGCGCTGGGTGGGTATGTTTGAGCAAATAACCGTTGGCCCCGGCACGCAGGGCCGTAAAAACCCGCTCGTCGTCATCAAAAACGGTCAGCATCAGTACCGGCATCCTCAAACCAGCCTGCCTGATTTGGGCCACAGCCTCGATTCCCGACAGCCCCGGCATATCAATATCCATCAGCACCACGTCGGGCGTGTGGGCCTGAATATGCGCCACCGCGTCGAGCGCATGAGCAAAATTACCGACCACCGCAAAACCGGGGGTGCCGCCAATGAGTAAGCTCAGGGCCAGACGGAGGGGGTCACTATCGTCGAAAAGCAGAATGCGGAGGGGCATGGGCCAGGCATTTACAGTACAAGTGTACGATAGATTTCCAATCCATCGTACTAAGCCCCTATCTTTGCGGCCATTATGTCGTACCAATCGATCAAATCAATCCTGAGTGGGGCCGAAGTTGGCTCCGAGATTACCGTTAAAGGCTGGGTCCGTACCAAACGCGAAAGCAAAAACGCGATTTTCGTAGCCCTCAACGACGGGTCCACCATTCATAACATTCAGGCGGTGGCCGAAGCTGGTCAACTGCCCGACGACACGCTCCGGCTTATCACGACGGGGGCATGTCTGGCCATCACGGGTACGCTCGTGGCTTCGCAGGGGTCAGGGCAAGCCGTGGAACTGAAAATCAGCACTGTTCACATTTACGGCCCCGCCGACCCGGAGAAATACCCCCTGCAACCCAAGCGGCACTCGCTCGAATTCCTACGCGAAATTGCCCACCTGCGCCCCCGTACCAATACCTTCAGTGCGATTCTGCGGGTGCGGCACGCACTGGCTTTTGCCGTCCATAAATACTACAACGACAACGGGTTTTTCTACCTCAATACGCCTATCATCACGGCCTCTGATGCCGAAGGTGCGGGAGAAATGTTCCGCGTGTCGACCTTGGACCCGCTGAACCCGCCCAAAACGGAGGATGGCAAAATCGACTATAGCCAGGATTTCTTCGGTCGCGAAACGAACCTGACCGTGTCGGGACAGTTGGAAGGCGAATTAGGTGCGCTGGCATTGGGCAAGATTTACACCTTCGGGCCCACGTTCCGCGCCGAAAACTCCAACACCACCCGTCACCTGGCTGAATTCTGGATGATTGAGCCCGAAATGGCGTTTTTTGAGCTGGAAGACAACATGAATCTGGCCGAAGATTTCGTAAAGTCGGTGATTCGATACGCGCTGGACAACTGCGC
>JAJAYX010000170.1 GCA_026785985.1 Rudanella sp.
AAATTTGTATTTGGGTTTATCCCGCCCAAAAAGCGGCCCCCCACGACGAGATGCCGGGCGCTCCAGCCCCGGCCAACAGCTTGTGTTTTTGTCGTTTCAGCAAAAAAAAACACGACTCACTCAGGAGTTTTTCGGGAGAAGTGTAGAGCAATTTGATCTTGCCCGCCATACAGTCGTCCTCAATTTGCCGCTGCTCGCGGGATGATTGGGTACTGTTCAGGAAAACCGCCGGTACGCCGTTCAGTTGGAGCGCGTCGACCTGATCTTTCATTAGGGCAATCAGGGGTGAAACGACCACCGTGATGCCCGGCAGCATAAGAGCCGGAATCTGGAAACAAACTGATTTTCCTCCGCCGGTTGGCATCAACACGAGGGTGTCGCGCCCGGCCAGCACCGACCGAATAATGGCCTCCTGCATGGGCCGAAACTGATCGTAGCCGTAGTATCGTTTTAAGAAGACAGCCGGGTCGCGTTCCGAGGGTCGTAGATGAGCGATGTTTTCAGCGACAGTCAATGTGTTGGCAATCATGCGTACTGGGTGAGTGTAAACCCAAATTTAAGCAAATTTTATAACCAATCTCGTTGAGTTGTGTGATTTTCTGCGGAACTTTCCGTCTCAAGTGCCGAGATTCAATTCCAACTCAAAAGCGTTGCATACCATGAAAAAGTCATTGCTATTATTGACCCTGATGCTCAGTGTGCTGATTGCTTTCAACAGCCCTGCTCAGGACGCAAAACCGAAGAAAGAGAAAGCCAAAAAAGAGGCCAAAGCCGACAAAAAAGAGGAGGCCAAGGATGACAAGAAGGAAGCCAAAGCCGACAAGAAAAAGGCTAAAGCCGATGATGACAAGGTAGCCGCGAAGGAAGCTAAGGCCGACAAGAAGAAGGCCAAAGAAGACAAAGCCGACGCGAAGGACGACAAGAAAGATTCGAAAGCTGACAAGAAAGTAGCCAAGGCTGACGATAAAGCCGATAAGAAGGCCGACAAAGTAGATAAAGCCGACGCAAAAGATAAGGCCGATAAAAAAGCAGCCAAAGTCGATAAGAAAGCGGACAAAAATATAGCCAAAGTAGACGATAAAGCTGACAAGGCTATAGCTAAAGCTGATAAAAAGGTGAGTAAGGTAAAAGAGGAAAAAGCCTCACCTGCCGATTACAAAGCCCCCGTTGACCGTTCCCAGAAAGGCCCCAACGGCGAAGAAGTTCGCACCGGCCCACGTGGTGGCAAGTACTACATCAACAAGAACGGCAACAAGACGTATCTGAGCAGTTTGAAAGATTAGTAATGTATGGTGGACGGCCCCGTCCACCATACAGACAAGCGGCCCGCTATAATTTCGGATAGCGGGCCGCTTGTTGGTGGCCATATACCCAACAGAAATCCGTTTACATCCTTTCCATCTGTTCACTCCGAGTTCCTATCCTCCTGCTTATTTTGTTACTTTGTGCATCGAATGGGCTGATGAACAGCGGTTTTAGCAGCCATCGAGGAATAAATTGAACGTTTAGTTGTTAACCTTTTTCATAGCACAATGAGTATCATTCAGAGCATTCATGCCAGACAAATTCTGGATTCAAGGGGCAACCCAACCGTGGAGGTAGACGTTCGGACAGAGAACGGTTTTTTAGGTCGGGCCGCTGTTCCATCGGGTGCATCGACCGGAACACACGAAGCCGTTGAACTTCGCGACGATGACGAGAACGTGTACGTTGGGAAGGGTGTGATGAAGGCCGTGCAGAATGTGAACGACCTGATTTATCCAGAATTAGTAGGCATGTCGGCCTTCGATCAGAGCCTGATCGACAAGGTGATGCTCGATTTGGATGGCACGCCCAACAAAGGCAAACTGGGAGCCAACGCCATTTTGGGGGTTTCGCTGGCGGTTGCCAAAGCAGCCGCTCAGGAAGCCGGTTTGCCCTTATACCGCTATATTGGTGGTGTGAATGCCAACACCCTGCCTGTGCCAATGATGAACATCCTGAACGGAGGCTCTCACGCCGATAATTCCATTGATTTTCAGGAGTTTATGGTCATGCCTGCCAGCGCACCGACTTTCTCAGAAGCCCTGCGGATGGGTACGGAAATTTTCCACACGCTCAAGAAAGTACTGAAAAGCAAGGGTTTATCGACAAACGTGGGTGACGAAGGCGGGTTTGCACCTAACATTACCTCGAACGAAGAAGCCATTCAGATCATTATTCAGGCTATCGAAAAGGCGGGCTACCGGCCCGGCGAAGATGTTTGGATTGCGATGGATGCTGCCGTGTCGGAGTTTTACGACGCGGAATCGGGCCTGTATCACTTCAAAAAATCGAGTGGCGAGAAACTGACTTCGAATGAAATGGCTAACTATTGGTCGGACTGGTGCAGCAAATACCCTATCTTATCCATCGAAGACGGCATGGCCGAAGACGATTGGGCGGGCTGGAAAATGCACACCGATCTGCTCAAAAACAAAATCCAACTCGTAGGCGACGATTTATTCGTGACCAACGTGACGCGCCTTCAGCAGGGTATCGAGCAGGGTATTGCCAACGCTGTCCTGGTGAAAGTGAACCAGATAGGCTCCTTGACCGAGACCATCGACACGGTGAACCTCGCCAAGCGTAATTCGTACAAAAACATCATGTCGCACCGGTCGGGTGAGACCGAAGATTCAACCATTGCCGACTTGGCGGTGGCTCTGAACACGGGTCAGATCAAAACCGGTTCGGCATCGCGCTCCGACCGGATGGCCAAATACAACCAACTCCTCCGCATTGAGGAAGAACTCGGCGAAATGGCGTATTTTCCGGGAACAAAATTTTAGTAATGAACGGTTTGCGGTTTGCTGACGCGAAATGGGCACTCATCACTTATCACTCATCACTCACCACTATGAAACGTGTTCTCCGATACGGTCGAAATTTCTATGTTGCTACGGGCGTGGGTCTGTTGGTGTGGATGCTGGTGTTTGATGCCAACGACCTGTATTCGCAAATCCGCAACTGGTTGAACCTCCGCGATCTGGAAGGCGAAAAGACGTATTATCAGGCCGAGATCAAGCGGGTACAAAACCAGCGTAAACTTGTGCTCGGTACCGACCAACTCCGCGAAAAATACGCCCGCGAACGCTACCTCATGAAGAAGCCAACGGAGGACGTATATGTGCTGGTTGACGAAAATAACGAACCGATAGAAAAGCAGTGAACAGTTATCAGCCAACAGCTAACGGTGACTAATTTCGAACATTGTTGGCTGCTCGCTGATACCTGTCCACGGCAAACACTGTTGGCTGCTCGCTGAAAAACGGCTCACTGTTATGATTTCCCTCCTCTTCGTTTGTCTTGGGAATATTTGCCGGTCGCCGGTGGCGGAGGGGATTTTTCAGGCGTTGGTGGCCGAAAAAGGGTTGGAAACGGAGTTTACCTGCGATTCGGCGGGGACATCGTCGTATCACATTGGTGATTTGCCCGACCGCCGAACCCGCCTGAATGCCGAGGAACACGGCCTGAAGCTGACCCACCGCGCCCGCCGAATGACGGGCGAAGACCTGGCCCAATTCACCTATTTTGTGGCAATGGACGAAGCCAACTTCGATGCCGTAATCAAACTGAGTCGGCGGAGTGTGGGTGTGGTGAGCGACGACAATATTTTTCTGCTCCGCGAGTTCGACCCCGTCGTGAGCGACGATCCCAACGTGCCGGACCCATATTATGAAGGCCCGGAAGTTTTCGAGGAAGTCTATCAAATCACCCATCGCTGCTGCGTACAGTTGCTAAACTATTTAGTGAATGAGTGATTGAGCGAATGAGTGACTGGAAAATCAGATCGTTTCCATTCCGCTATTCACTCATTCGCTTATTCGCTCATTCACTCAATAAAAATGGATAAGAACGTCATTCTTATAATTCTCGATGGTTGGGGCATTGCCACCCAGCAGGATCGGTCGGCACTGGCGGTTGCCAACACACCATTTATCCGGTCGTTATTTGCTCGCTATCCAAATAGCCATTTAGAGGCTTCGGGGCTGGCAGTGGGGCTTCCGGCGGGGCAAATGGGTAACTCCGAAGTGGGCCACATGAACCTCGGTGCGGGCCGGGTTGTGTATCAGGATTTGGTGAAGGTGAACAAAGCTGTTAACGAACATACCCTTGATAATGAGCCTATTCTGGTTGGCGCACTGAACTACGCCCGGCAAAACGGTAAGAAAATTCACTTCATCGGACTGGTGTCCGATGGTGGGGTTCACTCCCATATCGACCACTTGAAGGGACTTCTGTCCATTGCTCACGACAAGGGCTTGGGCGATGTTTACGTCCACGCTTTTATGGACGGTCGCGACACCGACCCGAAAGGGGGTTTGGGTTATCTGAGTGATTTGCAAAACCATATGGCCGCAACAACGGGCAAAATTGCCAGCGTAACGGGCCGGTTCTACGCCATGGATCGCGACAATCGCTGGGAGCGCGTTCGGCAGGCATACGATGTGATGGTGCATGGTTCAGGTAAACCCGTTCCGAGCGACGGAATTATCGGTGCGGTTCAGGATTCGTATGATGACAACCTGACCGACGAGTTTATCAAACCCATTTTGGTGACACAGGAAGACGGTTCGCCAATGGCCGTGATCGAGGAAGGCGACGTGGTGTTGTGTTTCAATTTTCGCACCGACCGAGGCCGCGAAATCACCATCGCCCTGACCCAACGCGACATCCCGGAGCAGGAAATGCACAAGCTGAACCTGTATTACCTGACGATGACGAATTACGACAACGATTTCCAGAACGTACATGTCATCTACGACAAAGACAACCTGAACCACACGCTCGGCGAGGTAGTGTCGGCGGCAGGGCGGACGCAGATCAGGATTGCCGAAACGGAGAAATACCCCCATGTGACGTTCTTCTTTTCGGGCGGGCGCGAGGAGCCTTTCACGGGCGAGAAACGGCTGTTGTGCCAGTCGCCCAAGGAGATGACGGTGGTTGATGAACAGGGCAACACGACGGTGATCCCTGTGAAAACCTACGACCAGAAACCCGAAATGGCGGCCTACGATATTCGGGATGCGATTGTGCCGGAGTTACAGAACAAAACAGCCAATTTCATTTGTCTGAATTTTGCCAACACCGACATGGTAGGTCATACGGGTGTTTTTGAGGCCGTGGTGAAAGCCGCCGAAACGGTGGATGCCTGCGCTCAGGCCGTTGTAGAAGCCGCTTTGGCCAGTGATTATACCGCCATTATCATTGCCGACCACGGCAACGCCGATTATATGATTAACGACGACGGCACGCCCAACACGGCCCACACAACCAATTTGGTGCCGTGCATCCTGGTGGATAACACGTTGAAGCCCAAGCTAAATGATGGCAAATTAGCCGACATTGCCCCCACGATTCTGGAGCTAATGGGAATCCCCCAACCCGCCGAAATGGGAGGGGTTAGTTTGACTGAGTATTCCTGAACGTCTTGCCCGAAACCTGCGTTTATTGATCGTCATTCAGACCCTCTGCTTCATTGGCGGAGGGTCGTTTTTTACGGATTTATGAAGCCTTTTGCCCTGTTGTTTCTAGGCCTTTTTGCTTTTTCGTGTGATAATTCAGCCCCGCAAACGGCTACTAAACCCGTTTACTTCGACGTGGCGGGGTATGTAAAAAGCCAGATTGACGTATTGTCGGCGCGGAATCCGGTGGTGGCTAAGGATGCCCGCATTAGTGGGCAAACCAACAAACAGGCAACGCCCAACATCGACTGGGCAAAAGAACTGGAATTGTTTGTGCAGGCCGACATCAACAAGCCCGCGTTCCGCAACAGCTACACCATTGCCCGGCCCGATTCGCTGACGTATCACTATACCCTAAAACCCACTGAAGAGCGGCTAACAGTGCGGGCTTTGACGGTGAAATTAGACCCAAAAACGCGCCAACCCGCGCAAATTACGGCCCTTTTGAAGTCAGAAAACCGCCTGTATGAATCAGAAAGACGGTTATTGCTCGAAAGCGGTGTCGATGGAAGAATTCAGCATTACCGCGTCGAAGGGTTTCAGCAACTGGCCTATTTTGACCGGAATGAGTTTCGGGTTGAGGGGCAGATTAACCCAGTTCCGGCACCATAACCTCGCCAATCACGGCGGCTATGCTTTTATAGACGATTGACCGGAGCCGTTTGCGCGTGGCGGCTTCGCCCATTTCGTGCGGCTGGTAGAGAATGCCCTGCGCTGGGCTTTATTGTGAAACGCCTTACTGGCCTACAACAAATGAAAGACAGTAGAAACTTGTCCTTGGGACAACACATTGCCCGTATTCTGCTCGGCCTGGGACTGGCCTTTGCCGGCGTAGGTCATCTGAGTTGGTCACGAACCGAATTTCTGGCTCAAGTACCTGACTGGATACCGCTGAGCGGTGATTTGGTCGTTGTTCTATCCGGTATTGTGGAAATTATCCTTGGGCTGTCGTTGCTGTTTTTGTTTCGACAGCGGGCCATCGTCGGCTGGGTGGTGGCGGCTTTTTTTGTCGCCGTCTTTCCGGGCAATATTTCCCAGTGGGTCAATCATCGGAATGGCTTTGGCTTAGATACCGATCAGGCGCGCCTGATTCGCTTGCTCTTTCAGCCTCTGCTGGTGATCTGGACGCTGTGGTCTACGGGAGCCTGGCAGCAGTGGCGAAACCGAAAACAGCTCAACTAATTTGACTGGTTCCATTATGCCCATCAGTAATTGCACGTTCACTGATTGATGCCCAGTCTTTTTCCTGTTATGTCT
>JAJAYX010000171.1 GCA_026785985.1 Rudanella sp.
ACTGCACCTTTCATTAAGCCTGTATCTCTATCACGCCGACTGAGCAGTTGCCAATGCTCCAAACCCAAACCTCCTGGCCGCAACTGACCTCCGACGCGGCCTTCTGGCAGTCGCTGGCGACCGCCGTGCTGCCCCCTTATGCTAACACCTGCCGCTGGTTTGCCGGGAAAGCCCGCGCCCAAACCGGCTTTTCGGTGGAGGCTATCAACCAACTCCCTACCGCCGATGGGCTGGCCTACCTGCTGATTATCGGGGCGCAGTACGCCGAGGGTGAATCGGAGCGGTATCTGTTGCCGCTGGCATTTGTGGCCGCAGATTCCCTGGCCCTAGCCGAGGTTCCCGAAAAGGGACGCATCGCTCCGGCCCAAATTGGTGGGGTATCGGGGGTATTGGTTGATGCCATTTACGACCATGATTTTCGGTCGGCCCTGTTTGAGAACATTGCTCAAAATCAAGTGATTGAACAGACCGAGGGTCAGCTTGCCTGTTTCCGGGGTCGGGGCCTTGCCGAGGGCGACGAGCAAATGCCCAGCCGGGTGCTGCCCGTCGATTCGAGCAATTCGGCAATGGTGTTTGGAGCACCCATGCAGGAGACGTACTTCCTGAAACTGTACCGAAAGCTATTCGAGCAAACGAACCCGGAGGTCGAGATGGTGGCGTTTCTGACCGAAGAAGGCGGTTTTGAACATATTCCGGCCTTCTGCGGCAGTGTAGTCTGGCAACAAACCCAGGCCGTTATTACCCTCGGTATGGTGCAACGGATGGTACCCAACGATCAGGATTCGTGGAACCAAACCGGCGACTACCTCAACGATTTCCTGTATGCCGTGCCCAACCGGATGTTCGCCATCAGCGAAGATGTGTTCGACAAGGTGGAACTGCTGGGTAAACGCACCGGCCAAATGCACCTCGGTCTTTATCAGCCTAAGTCCCAGGACTCAGCCTTCGCGCCCGAACCCTTCACCGATGACTACCGGGCGTTTCTGACCCAACGATTTGCTGATTTGCTGGAGCGTCGGTATGCCCTTTTGGTAGATAATTACGCCAAACTCGACCCGCAGGCCCAACGGCTGGCGTGGGTGTTTATGGAGGCCAAAGAGATGATCGATGCCTTTGTGGACGAGTTTCGTACTCGACCCATTCATTCGCTCCGCATTCGCATTCACGGCGATTATCACCTGGGGCAGGTGCTGGCAACAGCCAACGATTTCGTCATTATCGACTTCGAGGGGGAACCCGAAAGTACCATCGCTGACCGAAAAATCAAGCACTCGCCCCTGAAAGACGTGGCCGGGATGATCCGGTCGTATCACTACGCGGTCTCGGCCAAGCTGTTCAACGCGGCCGAAACGGAGGGCATCGACCCCGACCACCTGCAACGGGTGTCAGATCGCTGGTTCTACCTCATCCGCGACACCTATTTGGATGCTTACCTGAACGAGTTCGGCTCTCCACACCCGCTGTTCAACGGCAACAACGAAATTAACTTTCTGCTGCTGGTTTACCTCCTCGAAAAAGCCGTGTATGAGTTGGGTTACGAGATCAGCTACCGGCCCGCCTGGGTCAAAATTCCACTAAAAGGCATCATCGACGTGATACGCGAGATCGAAAAAATCCGCATCAGCGACTGGGGCCACGATGGTGGTTTGCCGATGTTGCAAACGGGGTTGCTGACCCCAAAGTGAGCGAGGCTTGCTTATTCAGACCGACCCATCGCCTGCAAAATACGGTAATGGGATACCAGCGCGGCCCCAAAACTCGGGTTCTCCAGATACGGAAGCCCAAACTCCTCGGCGGTACTTCTGACAATGGCCGTCAGCGCGGGATAATGGATGTGGCACACTTTGGGAAACAGGTGATGCTCAATCTGACGGTTCAGTCCCCCACAGACAAACGCTGCCAGTCGGCTGCGGGGTGCAAAATTGGCTGTGGTGCGGAGCTGATGAGTGGCCCAGACATCCTGCATCGTGCCCGATTCGTCGGGTAGGGGAAACGTGGTACCTTCGACCACATGGGCCAACTGGAACACTAAGCCCAGCACTAACCCTTCGGCCACGTGCATGAACAAAAAGCCCAGCATCACCTGCCACCAGGCCACATCGAGCACGGCAATCGGCAATACCAGAAAGAAGATGTAGTACAGGGCTTTGCCCACAAACAAATTGATGTATTCACTCCGGGGATGCGTCGGCGTTTTGTGATGACCAATCTGAGGTTTAAAAAACTTGACGTAATCTTTGCGGAGTACCCACGACAACGACGCTAAGGCATAGAGCGGAATAGTGTAGAGGTGTTGATACCGGTGCCAGGGCCGAAGCGGCTCCTCAGCATCAAGCCGAACCAGCCCCGGAGCAATCTCAATATCTTCGTCGTGACCGGGGATATTGGTGTAGGTATGGTGAACCACATTGTGCGTAATTTTCCAGACGTAGGGGCTTGCCCCCAGCAGGTAAAAACTGTTACCAAATAATCGATTGACCCAGGGCTTGCCTGAAAAAGCCCCGTGCAGTGCATCGTGCGACACGTTGAACCCGATACAGGCACCAAAAACGCCCAGCCCGATGGCCAGACCAAACATAGTCCAAAGGTCAAACTGATTGGAGAGAATTAAACTATAAAGCAGCACATAACCCCCTAAAAAGAAAAGTACTTTGGCCCACATAGCCC
>JAJAYX010000172.1 GCA_026785985.1 Rudanella sp.
ATAGCCGTCATTCTGATCTCGTCGGAGCTACCCGAACTGCTGGGTTTGAGCAACAGAATTGTGGTGTTGGCCAAAGGAAAACAGACTGCCGTGCTTTCTACGGAAGAAGCCACCCCCGAAACCATCATGCACTACGCCATGCAGGGGAATTAAGCGACGTACCCCATGAACCCACCTAGTCCCAAATCCTACCAAACGCAGTTTCGAAAAATTGGTCAATACGGCATTGTCATGGCGTTTTTCGTCATCTGTATTGCCTTAGCCCTGAGTACTCCCCGCTTTCTGACCATTCAGAACCTGATGATTATCGTCACACAGGTTTCGATCAACGCGCTGCTGGCTTTTGGGGTCACATTTGTCATCATCACGGGCGGCATCGACCTTTCCGTTGGCTCCATTGTGGCCGTGGTCGGCGTGGTGGCCGCTTCGTTCGCCCACCCCGACACCTACCCGATCATCGTTCCCATTGTTGCGGGCCTGCTAACGGGCATTTTGTTCGGCACCCTCAACGGATTTGTCATCACCCGGAGCAACGTACCGCCGTTCATTGTCACCCTCGGCACCATGACCATCGGGCGTGGTTTGGCCCTGATCCTGATCAAAGGCCGCCCCGTGTCAAACCTCTTCGACTCTTTCAATTTTTTGGGCGGGGGCAAAATCCTCGGCATCCCCACGCTGATTTTGGTTCTGATTATGGCGTTTATTATCTGCTCCGTTTTTCTCCGCAAAACGGTTTCGGGCCGGTATATGTATGCCGTGGGGGGCAACGAACAGGCCGCCAAAGCATCGGGCATTGGCGTTCCCCGCGTTAAAATGCTGGTTTATGTGCTTTCCGGGAGTTTAGCCGCCATAGCGGGTATTCTGCTTACCTCGCGCATTGGCACGGGCCAACCCAATGCCGGGGCAGGGTTTGAATTAGATGCCATTGCCGCCACCATCATTGGCGGCACCAGCACCACGGGCGGCACCGGCACCATGACCGGAACCCTGATTGGTGCGCTCCTGATTGGGGTCATCAGCAACGGCCTCGACCTGCTCAACGTGAGTTCGTATTATCAATTAGTTATAAAAGGCGTTATTATTGTGGGGGCTGTGATCCTGGACAGTTTGAACCAGAAACGAAATTGAGGCTGTTCGTTGCGATAGCACAAGAGTCGTATAGCACCGAAAATTAGGTTAAACAGCTTCTAACCCCTCAAACCCCCTTTATGAAATTCCTACCCAAATTCCTCCTCCTCGCTCTCGCGCTTTTAGCCGCAGGCTGCAACCAGACAGCCTCAACGGGCAAGGAAACCACTAATGCCGAGGGTAAAAAGCTGGTGATTGGAGCCACCATGCTCAGTATGCAGCATTAATTTGTGGTGAACGTTCACGACGAGATGGTGAAACAAGCTGAGAAAGACGGTATTGAATTGATTACCGTCGATGCGGAACGGTCGGCCTTGAAGCAGGTGGAACAGGTGGAGAGTTTCATTGCCCAAAACGTGGATGCCATTATTCTGAACCCCGCCGAGGTCGAAGCCTGTTCGCCCGCCGTCACGAAAGCGTTGGCCGCCGGGATTCCCATTATCAATGTCAACTCCGAAACGAGTGTGAAACCCACTGCTTTTGTCGGCTCCGACGATGTGGAAGCGGGCCGAATTGCCATGCAGCACATCGCCGATAAATTGGGCGGCAAAGGCAATGTCGTTATGATTGAGGGCTACATGGGGCAGGCCGGTCAGTTAAAACGCGCTCAGGGTGCCCTGGAGGTGCTGAAAAAATACCCCGGTATGAAATTGCTCGCCCAGCAAACGGCCCAATGGGATCGGGCAAAGGGCATGGCGTTGATGGAAAACTGGATTCAATCGTATGGAAATCAGATCAATGCGGTGTTTGCCCACAACGACGAGATGGCCCTCGGAGCCGTTCGAGCCTTGACCGATGCGGGCCTGAAAGATAAAGTCATGGTGGTGGGGATCGACGCAATTACCGATGCCATGCAGGCCATGAAAAAGGGGACGCTGGATGCCACCGTGTTTCAGAATGCTCAACAACAAGGCGTGCAATCGGTGGAAATCGCCATCAAAGCCGCTAAAAAACAACCTTTTGACAAAGAGGTGCTGATTCCCTTTCAGTTGGTTACGAAGGCGAATATGGCGCAGTTTATGAAACAGTAATAAAAATCAACTCAATGCTGAAACACGCCCTTCTCACGGTTCTGCTGCTCCCTGCTGGCCTTGCATTTTCGCAACCGCCCGACGATGTGAAGGCGGTGAAAGCCCAACTGGAAACAGAGCGGGTGATGGCTCAAAAACAGCTTGCTGACCCAAAAGGCAACACGGCGAATACCATCCGGCGGATATTGACCCTCGGTTTGTGGCCCGAAGCCGTAAAGGCCATAAATAGTCAAAAGTCGTTGCGCAACATCGACCGGCAGTTGTTACGGGCCACCTATGCCTGGCTAAACAACGATTTCCGACAAACGGAATCGCTGGTGAAACAGGTGCTGGCCAAAGACCCGGCCAATGTGGATGGCAGGCGTATGAAAGCTACCCTTGCCATTGAAGCCTGGAAACTGCAAAACGCGGTTGATCAATGCAAAGCATTGCTGGCTAAAAACCCCGCCGATGTAGAAACGGTACTGGTGCTGGGCCGGGCCTTGCTGTTGCAAAAACGCTACCCCGACGCACTCGCCGTGGCCAAGCAACTGCAACAGACCAACCCCAGTTTAGGAGCCGCTTACCTGCTCGAAGCCAATGTGTATTTCTGGGATCAGCAACCGGCGCAGGCAGAGGCTCCGCTTCTGAAATCACTCACGCTTGATCCCTTC